>DAINPC010000055.1:0-10940 GCA_036743695.1 Solirubrobacteraceae bacterium
CGCAGGGTGCTTCCTACAGTGTATGCATGGAGCTCGGCGCTGCCACGCGCAACAGGCTCGGCGCCGGCAGCCGACCCCCCACCCGCCGCCGCGGCACGAGTGGCGTCGTGCGCCTGCGCCGTATCGCCGTGGTGGCCGCGATCGTGGTGCTGATCCCCGCGGGCCTCTCCTACGTGGGCGCCATCAGCCAGCCATCCAACTCGAGCCTCGGGATTCGCACGGTCGAGTGGCTGCGCGACAACGGCGCCGCCGGGCTGGTCGCACGCGTCGAGTCCATCTACTACTCATTGACCGCCCCGAGCAAGGGCGGGCCCACGCTGCGCGCCCTCCCCCGGGTCGGCTATGGCGCAGCCGCCGCCAGCAAGCTCGCAAGCGAATACCGACCCGTGCGCGTGCCCGCGCTGCTCCACCCGGCGCTGCCCGGAGAGGGCGTCTGGCACGCCACGCGCCCGAGCCTGGAAGCCAACCCCCCGGTGCTGCTCGCCACCGTGCGCAACCAGCCCGAATACCCCAGAGTCCTCGTGGGCCTCGCCTGGATCAACACCAAGCGCAGCACCATCGCCCTGCACGCCGGGCGCCTGGAGCCCTCGGTGACGCTGCCGCGCGGCCCGATGGACGTTCCCACCACACGCCGCCCAAGGCTGCTGGCCAGCTTCAACAGCGGCTTCAAGCACGGCGACTCCGGCGGCGGCTTCGCCCTCAACGGGCACACCTACGCGACGATGCGCAACGGCCAGGGCACGCTCGTGGGATACGCCAGCGGGCGCGTGGACGTCCTCGACTGGAGCTACGGGCCCACCGTCCCATCCGGGGTCAACTTCGCCCGCCAGAACCTTCCCCTGATCGTCAGCAACGGCAAACCCAACCCCAACCTCGCCAACGACTCCGAATGGGGCGCCACAGTGGGCAACGCCATCCTGGTGTGGCGCTCGGGGGTCGGCGTGGACAGCCGCGGCAACCTGATCTACGCGGCCGGCGAAGACCAGACGGTGAGCAGCCTCGCCCAGACCCTGGTCCGCGCGGGCGCCGTGCGAGCCATGGAGCTCGACATCAACTCCTACTGGGTCAGTTTCATCAGCTACGGCGCTCCCGGGGCCCTGGAACCGAAGAACCTGCTGCCCGCCATGAACCGCCCGGCCACGCGCTATCTGGAACCGGACGATCGAGACTTCTTCACCGTCTACTCCCGCTGAGAACCGAGGAGGCGGGCGCGCTGGCACGCGAGGCGCCGCGGGAGCCCACAGGCGCGTTCGCACGGGGCGACTGACGCGCCGGAATCCCGCAGCTCGTCAGCTAGCCTGGGCACATGCGCCTCTTCGGTAGAGACACGGCATCGATGGTCGAGCCGGCCGCCGCCCTGCCTGGCCGTGAGCAGGCGATGAGGCTGCCCGACCTCCACGCGGTCCTCGGCACGCCGCTGCAGGGGCCGTTCCCCGACGGGGTGCAGAGCGCGATCTTCGGGATGGGCTGCTTCTGGGGCGCCGAGCGGATCTTCTGGCAGGCCGACGGGGTCTACTCGACGGCCGTCGGCTACGCCGGCGGGATCACGCCGAACCCCACCTACGAGGAGACCTGCAGCGGACGCACGGGCCACGCCGAGGCCGTGCTGGTCGCCTTCGACGCCGCCGCGACGAGCTATCAGGAGATGCTCAGGCTGTTCTGGGAGGGTCACGATCCCACCCAGGGCATGCGCCAGGGCAACGACGTGGGCAGCCAGTACCGCTCGCTGATCATGTGGAGCGAGGAGCCACTGCGCATCGCCGCCGAGGCCTCGCTGCGCGCCTACCAGCAGATGCTCTCCGCCGCCGGGCACGGGACGATCACCACCGAATTGGTGCAGGAGAGCCCCGAGCACCGGTTCTTCTACGCCGAGGACTACCACCAGCAGTACCTGGCCAAGAACCCCGGCGGCTACTGCGGCCTGGGAGGCACCGGCGTCGCCTGTCCCGTCGGCATCGCCCTCTAGCAGGACCGCCGAGCGCGTCGGCGCTCTGCGCCACCACACCGACAGCGACCCCGCCGAAGCGGGGCCGCTGTGAATCCTGACTTCAGCTTCCGTGCCCGGGCGCGTCCGTGGGGTGGCCGCGCCCGGGCCGGAGCTCTGCGATGCCTGCCCTCCTAGGCGCCGGCCCCCGCAGGTACTGCACCACCGCCACCGGGCTGCCACGCGGGTGCGTGCGGGCCGCCGAGCGTCGGCACGTCCGAGGGGTAGACCTCGTTGCCGTGGATCGCGTGATCGCCGATCTCCAGCTCCTCGTCGGAGAGGCGCAGGGGGACGAAGATCCCGACGATCTTCAGCAGGATGAACGTCATCACGCCGCTGAACACGATCACGAAACCGGCGGTCTCGGCCTGCCAGCGCAACAGCGTCCAGCTGCCGTGGATGACACCGGCTTTGCCGGGCAGGCTCGAGGCGCCGCCCACGCCGATGTACTCGATCACCTTCGGGTTGGCGAACACGCCCGTCAACAGCCCTCCGCAGAGCCCGGCTATCCCATGGGTGTAGATCACCCCCAGGGTGTCGTCCACGCTGCGGAACACCGGCGCCCGGCTCAGGAACCTGATCGCCATCCACACGATCGTCGAGGCGATCACACCGATCGCTATCGCCCCCCATCCGGTCACGAAGCCGGCCGCCGGGGTGATACCCACCAGACCAGTGATCATGCCGTTGACCGAGCCGATCAGAGACGGCTTGTCGCGGAAGATGTAGTCCCACGCGATCCACACCAGCATCGCCACCGCGGTGCAGACGTTCGTGTTCAGCACCGCCGCCGAGGCGTTGGCGCCCGCGTAGTAGGAGTCCCCACCGTTGAAGCCGTTCCAGCCGAGCCACAGCAGACCCGCGCCGGCCGCGACCATCAACAGGTTGTTCGGTGCGTCGATCTCTCTATCTCGCTGCAATCGCGGGCCGATCACCGCCGCCGCCACGAAGCCCGAGATACCGGCCGCGAGGTGGATGACATAGCCACCGGAGTAGTCCAGCGCGCCGTGAGCCGCGAAGTAGCCGCCGCCCCAGATCAGGAAGGCGTTGACGGTGTACACGAACGTGATCCACAGCAGCACGAACGGGATCCAGGCCTTGAAGTTGATGCGGCCGAGAACCGATCCCAGCATCAGGATCGGCGTGATCCCCGCGAATACGAACTGGAAGTACACCAGCGAGGACTCCGGGAAGTGGAACGGGGGGCCTTCCGTGATCGACGGGATGACCGCCTGCCCCTCCTCCGCTCCGGCAGAGAGCACGGTGCCCGACTTGCCCCAGAAGGTGTCGAAGAACCCTTTGCCGTGGCCGATCGGGTTGCCGAATCCCATCTTGAACGCCCATAGCACCCAGGCGACCAGGACGAGTGAGAACGCTACGAATGTGAGCATCATGCTGTTGACCGACCAGCGCTTCTGCATGACTCCGCCGTACAGGATCGCGAGACCGGGCAGGCTCATGAGCCCGACGAAGGTCGCCGCGGTCATCTGCCACGCGTTGTCTCCCGGGTTCAGCCAACTTGGGTATGCCAGCCAGGACATGGGCCTCCGTTTCCTACCGTTGTGGATGTGGTGTGCGGAGCCTCCCTGCAGGCAGCCGCCGCCGCACCAATGACAGTCCGGCTATGAAATCCGGCCTGCGCCGACGCCGGTAGGGCCATCCTGGCCAATAGTTGCGGCCAGGCTTTCGACATTTGTCTAGACGGCCTAGCTGGGGGCGCGATACGGGAAGCCCGCGCGCGCGCAGGCGCCGCGCAGCTCCCGCTGGATGCTGCGGAACTGCCCCGAGGCGCAGATGCGCCTGGCCTGCGCCCCGCAGCCGTGCAGGTCGGCACCCCCGAGCGTGCTGGCGAAGGTCACCCTGATGCAGTCGGAGCGGGCGGAGGACCCGCTTGTGATGGCATAGGCGCCGAGCCCGACCACGGCCAAGAGCAGGCAGCTGAGGGCCACGGCCACCGCGGTCCTCTCGCGCCGTCCCCAGTGCAGCGGCTCGGACAGCCGACGGGACTGTTCGAACATCACCATCGCAACCAAAGGCTACTGCGCGCCGGTGTCCGCGACTTCGTGCGGCTGCTCCGCGCCCGCGCCTCCGTCGCCCGCGGAGTCCTCCGCGGGCTGGAAGGAGAGGGCGAGCGAGTTGATGCAGTAGCGCTCACCGGTCGGTCCCGGACCGTCGTCGAAGACGTGTCCCAGGTGTCCGCCGCAGGTGCGGCAGAGCACCTCCGTGCGGTGCGTGAACAGGCTGTTGTCCGCGCGCAGCTCGACCGCCTCGGCGACCGCCGGCTCGGTGAAGCTGGGCCAGCCGGTGCCGGACTCGAACTTGGTGTCCGCGCTGAACAGCACAGCCGAGCAGGCCGCACAGCGGTAGTCGCCGGAGGCCTTGTTGTAGACGTACTCGCCCGTGAACGGCGGCTCGGTCCCGGCCTTGCGCAGCACGTCGTACTGGGCGGGCGTCAGCTGCTCGCGCCACTCGCGCTCGGACTTGGCCGCCTTCGGCTCCGGTGAGGACATGCCCATGTTCTAGCAGCGGCCGCGCCGTCGCGCACGGCCTGCTATTGTGATCTTTACGTTCACGTCAATTTAGCTGATACAGACCGGGGAGCGAGACGGCTTGAGCACCACCGCGCGCAGGCAGCAGACCACCATCCAGCGGCCCGACGGGCGCTTCGGCGTGGCTGCGGGCCACGGGCAGTACAGGTGGTGGGCGCTCTCCTGCACCAGCCTCGGGATGCTGCTCGCGGCCACCAACTCCGGGACCCTGATCATCGCGCTGCCCGACCTGGAGCGCTCGCTGCACACCAGCCTGCTCGCCCTCGTATGGGTGATCCTCGCCTACCTGATCGCCGCCACGGTGCTGGTGCTGAGCGCCGGACGCCTGAGCGACCTGTTCGGGCGCAAGCGCGCCTATGTCGGCGGCTTCCTCGTGTTCGCACTGGCCTCGCTCGGCGCGGGCTTCTCCCCCGACTCGACCGTGCTGATCCTGTGGCGCGTGCTGCAGGGCATCGGCTCGGCCTTCCTGTTCGCCAACGCCGCCGCGCTGGTCACCGATGCCTTCCCGCGCGAGCAGCTCGGGCTGGCGATGGGCGCCAACACGATGGTGGCCGCCATCGGACTCGTGCTCGGCCCCGTGCTGGGCGGCGCGCTGGTGGCGATCTCCTGGCACTGGGTCTTCTGGTTCAACGTTCCGTTGGCGCTCGCCGGCGCCGCCTGGGGCGCGCTGATCCTGCGCGAGCTGGCCAAGCCGGACTCCGTGCGCGGCTTCGACGTGCTAGGCACGTGCACCTTCGTGCTCGGGCTCACCGGCCTGGTGCTGGGCGTCTCCCGCGGCGGGCTGAGCGGGTGGCAGGACCCGATCGTCCTCGTCGGCCTCGCCGCCGCCCTGGTGCTGCTGCCGCTGTGGGTCCTGATCGAGAGCCGCTCGCGCGCCCCGATGCTCGACCTGCAGATCTTCCGCGACCGCCTGTTCGCCGCCGCCAGCGCCGCCGCCTTCATCAACGGGCTCGCGCGCTTCGCGCTGATGTTCCTGTTCGTCTTCTACTACCAGGGCGCCCAGGGCAACTCGCCGATCACTGCCGGGATCAAGCTGATCCCGCTGGCGCTGGGCATGCTGATCGCCTCGCCGCTGGCCGGCATCTACGCCGACCGCCACGGCTCGCGCGCGCTGGCCGCGATCGGGATGCTCCTCAGCGCCGCGGGACTGGCCGCGATGACCACGCTGGAGGTGCACACCCCCTACTGGCAGGGCGCCGTGTGGCTGGCGATGGTGGGCGCGGGCTCGGGCATGTTCAACAGCCCCAACACCGCCGCCATGATGGGCGTCGTCCCCGCCCACCGACGCGGCATCGCCGCCGGCGCCAGAACGCTGCTGCAGAACACCGGCGCCGTGCTGTCGATTGCCTTCGTCCTGGCCGTGGTGACCTCCGCCGTGCCCAAAGCCACCCTGTTCGCGGTCTTCTCCGGGCTCGCCAAGGGGCTCTCAGCAGAGAAGCTCGCCCCGTTCATCGCCAACATGCACGTCGCCCTGTGGGTGCTCGCCGCGGTCTCGCTGCTGGGGACATTCGTGTGCCTGCTGCGCCCGGCCCACGTCCACGCGAGCGCCACCCCGGACGCTTCGCCCCACCCGCTCCCGGCCAGATGACCGCCGAGCCCCGCAGCGAGAGCCTGCGCATCGGCGATGTGGCGCGCCTGGTCGGCACCACCCCGCGGACGATCCGCTACTACGAGGAGATCGGCCTGCTCCCCGAGGCGCCCGCGCGGCCCTCTGGCCGGCACCGCCTCTACACGCAGGCGGAGGTCGAGCGCCTGCGCGAGGTGATGCGCCTGAAGCAGCTGCTCGGCGTCTCGCTGGAGGAGCTCAAGACGCTGCTCACCGCCGAGGAGGCGCGCGCGGAGGTGCGCGTGCAGCTGCGCCGCGAGGACGTCGAACCGCCGCGCCGGCGCGAGCTGCTGAGCGAGGCGCTCGGGCACATCGATCGCCAGCTGGAGCTGGTGCGACACCGAGCCGGCGAGCTGGCCAAGCTCGAGCACGAGCTGTGTGAGACGCGCAAGCGCGTCAGGCGCAAGCTCCGCGAGCAGGACGCCCACGCCGAGGGCGCCTACCCCCCCACGCCCGCGCTCGGGATCGGCGGAGAGACCCAGCAGTGAGCGTCGACGGCGCGTCGCCCGCGCTCCTTCTCGACGATCTCGTCGTGCGCTTCGGCGAGCTGGAAGCCGTCGGCGGCGTGTCCTTCGCGGTGGCCCCGGGCGAGGTGTTCGGCCTGCTGGGGCCAAACGGCGCCGGCAAGACCACCGCGATCCGCGTGCTCACCACGCTGCTCGCTCCCACGAGCGGGCGCGCGCTGGTGGCGGGCTTCGACGTACGCAAAGAGAGCCTCGCCGTGCGCGCCAGCATCGGCTACATCCCTCAGGCGATCTCGGTCGACGGCGCGCTGACGGCATATGAGAACCTCGACTTCTATGGCCGCGTCACGGGGGTGCCCAGGCGGGAGCGCCACGAACGGATCGAGGAGGCGATCGAGACGATGGAGCTCGCGCCGATGCTCGACCGCCTGGCGCGGACGCTCTCGGGCGGCACGCTGCGCCGGCTGGAGATCGCCACCGCGCTGCTCAACCGTCCGGCGGTTCTGTTCCTGGACGAGCCCACCGTCGGCCTGGACCCGACCGCGCGGCGGATGGTGTGGGAGCATCTGGGCGCGCTGCGCGAGCAGGCGGGCACGACGATCCTGGTGACCACGCACGTGATGGAGGAGGCCGAGCGCCAGTGCGACCGCCTTGCGGTCATCGACCACGGACGACTCGTAGAGCAGGGAGCGCCGGCTGAGCTCATGGATCGTTACGGCACCGAGAGCCTGGAAGAGGTCTTCACGGCCGTAACCGGCCGGCCGATCGCCGAGGAGAGCAGCGCAGAGGAAGGGAGGCTGTCCGATGTCCGCGCCCAGCGCCGCGTCGCCCGCCGCCTCGGCTGATCGTCGTCCGGCCGCCCTGTCGATGGGGCCGCTGGCGCGCATGGCCGGGGGAACCCTGGCCATGGCCCAGGCCGAGATGCGCAAGCTGCGCCACGACCACCTCGACATCCTCACCCGCTCGGTCCAGCCGCTGCTGTGGCTGTTCATCTTCGGCAGCGCCCTGCGCAACAACCGCTCGCTGACGCTCGGCAAACTCGACTACCGCGCCTACCTCGCCCCGGGCGTGATGGCCCAGGCGGCGATGTTCATCGCCATCTTCTTCGGGCTCGCCGTCATCTGGGAACGCGACGTCGGCCAGCTGCAACGCCTGCTGGCGACGCCGCTCTCGCGCAGCTCGATCGTGCTCGGCAAGGCGGTGGGGGCCTGCGTCCGCGCGCTGGTCCAGGCGGTGCTGCTGCTCGCTGTGCTCGCCGCGACCGGCATCGGCGTGCGCTGGAGCGTCACCGGCGTGATCGGCACGCTCGCCATGCTGATGCTGGGCACGGCGGCGTTCGCCTGCATGTCGATGCTGCTCGCCGCGGCCGTGAAAGAGCGCGAGCGCTTCATGGGCATCGGCCAGCTGATCATGATGCCGCTGTTCTTCGCCTCCAGCGCCCTCTACCCGCTCAGCGTGATGCCGAGCTGGCTGCACGTGATCGCGCGCGTGAACCCGCTCACATATGAGGTCCAGGGGCTGCGCCAGATGCTGGTCGGCGTCGGCGGCGCCGGCGAGGTGTGGCTGGACTTCCTGGTCGTGGCGGGCTTCTTCGCCGTGATGCTGCTCGCCGCCACCCGCCAGTATCCGAAGGCGATCCTGTAACCGACAAGGAGACACCAGCGAGATGACACCCACCACCGTCCAGCCGAGCCCGGAGGGCGTACCCGGCGCCGTCGAGGACCCGAGCGGTATCGCCGCCGAGGAGCTGACGTTCGCGGGCGCGGACGGCACGCAGGTGAACGGCTATCTGGCGCACCCGAGCGATTCGGACCACGCAAGCCCACGCCGTCCCGCGATGATCGTCATCCACGAGGCCACAGGCCTCAACGCGCACGTGCGCGACGTCGCCAACCGCCTGGCCAACCTCGGCTACACGGCGCTGGGAGTGGACCTCTACACCCGCGAAGGCGGGCCGCCGCCGCTCGGGGACATGCAGGCGGTGATGGAGCGCCTGTTCGCCATGTCCGATCAGACCGTGCTCGGCGACCTGGAGGCCGGCGCCGATCTCCTGCGCGCCCGCGAGGACGCCAGCGGCAAGGTCGGCTGCATCGGCTTCTGCATGGGCGGGCGCTACGCGCTCCTGTTCGCCGGGGCGAGCGACCGCCTGGACGCGGCCGTGGACTGCTGGGGCGGCTTCATCGACCGGGCCACGCCCGAGGAGCGCTCGATACCCACGCGCCCCACGCCACCTCTGGAGCTGGCCGAGCGGCTGCACTGTCCGCTGCTGGCCGCCGTCGGCGGCGAGGACCAGAACCCCTCGCCGGCACTCGGCGCACAGCTGCTCGAACGCGCGCAGGCCAGCGGACACGAGGTCAAAGTGGACGTCTACGAGGACGCCGGGCACGCGTTCTTCGCCGACTACCGTCCCACCTACCGGCCGGCCGCGGCGGCGAAGCTGTGGCAGGAGATCGTTCCGTTCCTCGCGCGCTATCTGCGCGCGAGCTGAGCGCCCCCGCCCGCCGGGCGCTCGGGGGCCCTTCATATAGTGCGAGGCAGCATTCTCGGAGCGGGCCAGCGGAGAAGGAGGACGGCATGGAGCGCAAGTGGTGGACGCTGATCGCCATATCGATCGCGATCTTCATGCTGCTGCTCGACATCACCGTCGTCAACGTCGCGCTGCCTGACATCCAGCGCTCGCTGCACTCCAGCTTCCAGGACCTGCAATGGGTGGTGGACGCCTACTCGCTGACGCTGGCCGCCTTCCTGCTGACCGCCGGGTCGGTGGCCGACCAGCTCGGGCGCAGGCGCGTGTTCCTGTCCGGCCTGGTCGTGTTCACCGCGTCCTCCGCGCTGTGCGGGCTGTCCTCCAGCGCGCTGATGCTCAACCTGGCGCGCGGGCTGCAGGGCACGGGCGGGGCGATGATGTTCGCAACCTCGCTGGCGCTGCTCGCGCAGGCGTTCCAGGGCCGCGAGCGCGGCACCGCCTTCGGCGTGTTCGGCGCGGTGACCGGCGCAGCCGTGGCCGTGGGGCCGCTGATCGGGGGCGTGATCACCTCCGGCATCGGCTGGGAGTGGATCTTCTTCGTCAACGTGCCCATCGGGATCGCCGCGGTGATGCTGACCGTCTCGCGGGTCGAGGAGTCCCGCGACCCCGATGCGACCGGCGTGGACTGGCTGGGGCTGCTGACGTTCTCCGGATCGCTGTTCCTGCTGGTGTTCGCGCTGGTGCGCGGCAACGACGCCGGCTGGGGCTCCACTCAGATCGTCTCGCTGCTGAGCGCCTCGGTGGTGCTGATCGTGCTGTTCGTGACCGTGGAGCGGGCGCAGGCGCGCCCGATGCTCGACTTCGCGCTGTTCCGCCGCCCCGCCTTCGCGGGCGCCAACGTCGTCGCCTTCGCCCTGTCGGGCTCGATCTTCGCCATGTTCCTGTATCTGACCCTCTACATCCAGAACGTGCTCCACTACTCCCCGCTGCAGGCCGGCCTGCGCTTCCTCCCGACCACGCTGCTGTCCTTCGCCGTCGCCCCGTTCGCCGGTCGGCTGACCGTGCGCGTGCCCGTGCGCATCCTCCTCGGAACCGGCCTGGCGTTCGTGGGCGCGGGGCTGTTCTGCATGACAGCGGTGGACGCCGCCTCGGGCTGGACCACGCTGATTCCCGGCTTCGTGCTCGCGGGCGTGGGCGTCGGCCTGGTCAACCCACCGCTCGCCGCCGCGGCCATCGGCGTGGTGCCCGCCGCGCGCAGCGGCATGGCCTCCGGCATCAACAGCACCTCCCGCCAGGTCGGCATCGCCACGGGCATCGCCGGCCTGGGGGCGATCTTCCAGCACAACGTCACGCAGGGCACCACCGCGGCGCTCGCCGGCAGCGGGCACTCCCGCGAGGTCCTCGCGGCCGCCCACGGGCAGCTCGCCACGATCCTGCAGTCGGGCGAAATCCAACGCGTGGCCGGCGCCCTCTCAGGCGGGGGCCACGCGGCCCTGATCGAGTCCTACAGGGTCGGCTTCACCGGCGCCTTCACCGACATCCTGATCGTCGCCGGGATCCTCGCGCTGCTCGGCTCCGCGCTGGCGTTCGCGCTGGTGCGCAGCCGCGACTTCGTCAGCGCCGGGCACGCCCCGGGCGCGGAGCAGCAGATCGCGGGCGCCGAGCAGCCACAGGCCGCGAGCGCGGTCCCGGGTTGATGGGCGAGCGCCTCAGCGACCGTCAGGAGGCGGCGGCGAAGCCCTCGCCTCGTAGCCCGAACACGAGAGCACCGGCAGACGGGGATAGCGCGGATAGGCGGGATCCTCGCGCGATCGACGGCACAGCGAGAAGCTCGACCCGCGGGTGTTGCGCACCTCCTGGCGGTGCGCAC
>DAINPC010000056.1:0-10939 GCA_036743695.1 Solirubrobacteraceae bacterium
CCTTCTACTCGACCGCCGCCGTGGTATACGGCCGCGTGTTCCTCGGCAACACCGACGGGCGCGTGTACGCCTACGACGCCCAAACCGGCAAGCTGGACTGGGCGGTCCAGACCGGCGCCTACGTCTACGCATCGCCCGCCGTCACCAACGCCCCCGGCCTCGGCCCGACTATCTACCTCGGCTCCTACGACGGCACCTTCTACGCGCTCAACGCCCGCTCGGGCGGGATCAGTTGGAAGTTCAACGCCCACGGGCGCATCTCAGGGTCCGCCACGATCGTGGGCCGAACGGTCTATTTCGCCGACCTGGGCGAACACGAGACCTACGGCCTGGGCATCTCCACCGGGCGCGTGCTCTTCCAGACGGATACCGGCGCCTTCGACCCGGTGATCAGCGACGGGACGAACATCTATCTGACCGGCTACACCGGCCTCTACGGGCTGGCCCCCAGGTAGCCTCAACGCCCCGCGCCATCGCCTTCAGGCAGCCCCTCTGAGAACGCGCGCGATCAGGTTGCGCGTCATCGCCACCACCCGCGGATCGGGCACCGGCGGCGCGTCCGGCGAGGCCTGTGGAACGGGCTCCAGCGCGTACTCCCAGCCGAGCGTCCCCGTGGCGAACACCAGCGCGCCCGAGGCGGCCGTGTAGAGCGTCGTCTCGGCCACCGTGCCGTGAACCGGCGAGGGCTCGGTCTCGGGCATGCAGGTCGTGCCCTCGCCCGCCCCCACCAGCAGCGTCCCGGCGGGCGTGGCCGGCGTGCGCTGGTCGAGCTCGTAGCCGACGATCCCCGGAATGCTGGTCGCGGCCGTAACGCCCGTGCCGGCGAACAGCCACGACGGATCGAGGCCCGGGGACGGGCGCCACGCGTAGTAGCGGTACACCGGCGGTCCCGGCTGGGCGACCCGCGGGGTTATACAGCCGTTGTAGGCGCTGCCCATCAGCTGCGCGCCACCGAGGGGGAGGAGCCCCGACGGCTGCCCGCGGTCGGGGTCCAGCCCCGCGAACTGCTTGTAGGCGACGATCCGGTGGTCGGGCTCGCCCGCCTGGCTGGAGGCGGAGCTCGCCGCCCTGAAGCGCACGCGCCAGGCCATCGTGTCGGAGCTCACGAAGATCAGGCTCGTGCCCCGATCGCGCGCCCCGGCGAACGCCAGCTCCTGTCCCGCGGACCAGTACTCGGAGTGCCCCACGTCGATCAGCGCCCGGGACCCCTGCACCTGGGCCGGATCGCCGTCGATCGACTCGCCGGTCGTGTACCCCACCGGATAGCCGTAGCGCTCCAGGAAGCGCACCATGGCAACCTCGCGGATGAAGAACTGCCCCGCGCCGGTCTGGCTGTCATAGGGCCGGTCGTATGAGACTTCCACGCCCTGGTCGGTCCCCGTCACCCCCACTAGCCTGCCGCCACCCGGATACAGGCTGTCACCGCCCCACGCGTTATAGGCCTCGTAGGTCGCAGTCGGGATCTGCACCAGCAGCCGAGGCGGGCGAGCGGGGCGCAACACGAACAGGCAGTCGCTCTCTGCGCCGGTGGACGCGCGCAGCTTGACGATGTACACGCCGCTCGGCAGCGCCGCAGGGATCGGGAAGGTGAGCGTGGCATGCCAGGCGCACTCGGTCAGGCCGGTGGCGAAGCGGTGGGCGCACGGCGGCTGGCCGCGCACGGGCAGCGGCTGGCTGCGCAGCACGAGCCTGCCTCCCGTGCCTCCGTACCAGCCCATGCGGTAAACCGCCGCCGTGACCGTGCGGGCGCCCGGCGCGCTCACGTACACGCTCTGGGACTGGCCCGCCGCGATCGCCTGCTCGGAGACGTAGGCCGCGAGCGCGCCGTGCGCGGCCCCACCGATCAGCTGCGGCGGACCGGGCAGGCGCCAGGCGCCCGTACCAGCCGCGCGGTTCTCCGCGGCCACCGACGGCGGCGCGCCCGCGGTCGGTACCAGCCAGCGATAGGGCGCGCTCGCGCCGGGGCGCTGCGCGGTCGAGCCCGTCCGGGAGCTCGAGCCGCCGGTGGCGCCCGAGCACCCCGCCGCCGCAAGCGCGCACAGGGCTCCCGCGCAGCCGATCGCCGCACGCCCGGCGCGAGCCCTCATCGGCGCCCGCACGCCGGCGCGGCCCTCATTGGGACCGGCCCCCGCTGCACGAGCCGCTCGAGCCGAACGCGCGCGCCAGCGAGAAGCGCGCGGCGACGAGCGCGCTGCCGGGCGCGGGCAGGCTCACCTCGGTCCACCCGCCCGGCGCCGGCGCCACGCAGCCCGTCCCCCGGCTGAGAGTCCAGTAGCGCGTGTAGCGCACGCGTACGACGTAGCGGCCCGCGGCGGGCGCATGCAGGGCGAAGGAGTCGTGCCCGAGCGCGGTCAGCCGACCTGGGCCGGAGACCAGCGGAGTGGGTGCCAGCACGCTGTAGATGCGCCAGTGCGCGCTGGTGAAGACCTCGCGCAGAAACGGCACGCCTGCGCGGATCAGCCGTCCCTCCTGGGCGCTCGAGGGATCGAGCGGAACGTCCGGGAGGGCGACGTAGGAGACCGCCTGCGCGTGCAGCCAGCGCTCATAGGAGGCGGCGCTCAGGCCGGGGCTCAGCAGCACCTGATCGAAGCGGCTGTCCAGCTGCTTCTCCCAGCCTCGCGCCAGCGAGACACTCGGCGCCAGCAGCGCCGCCTCCCAGTGCGAGCGGGTCAGCGGCACCTCCAGGCGCACGGGGCCGCCCCCGCTGGCCGCCAGGAACCGCTCCACGGGCACGTAGTAGGAGGCGTTCGTCGCCGCGCTGTGAGCGACCGCCATCGTCTCGCGCACCGGCCCCCACACCACCCACAGCGCGCTTGCGCACAGCGCCGCCGCCACCGCGGGCGTGAGCAGCGCTTTCACGCCCATGTTCCCGCCCCCGCGCGCGCCGAGACGGGAGCAGAGCAACAGCGGCCCCGCCAGCAGCACCCCGTAGCGCTCGATGTTGCTGCCGATCGGAGAGTGGATCGCCAGGCACGCAACGCATGCCGCCAGGTACAGCAGCGCGCCCACCCGCAGCGTGCGCGCGCCCGGTACGAGCGCCAGCGCAAACGTGCCGATCACGAGCGCTGTGGCGCCGAAGGACAGGATCGGATAGGGCTCATAGCCGCCCTCGGGGAACAGCATGGCCAGCGGCACGACCACTGCGGCGGCGGGAGTGGCGAGTGCGAGCACGAATCGCGGCGAGCGCAGCGCGACGCTCGCGCTCAGCCCGGCCAGGCCCAGCAGCACCCCCGCCACCGGACTGGCGGCCGCGCACACCGCCGCCAGCAGGGCCGCCCCCAGCGGATGCCCGCGCCGAAGCGCCAGCGCAGCGGCGAGCGCGAAGGAGACCCCGAGGGCGAATGCCAGCCGCCCCACCCACACGTCCCCGACGGCGGCCACGGCGAAGAACGCCCCACCCCAGCTCGCGGCGTCCCCGTACACGGAGCGTGCGAAGCGCTCGAACAGCGCCGTGGAGGCGAGCACGGACACGACTCCCAGCAGCCGCAGCCCCAGCAGCGAGCCCAGCGGCGGGTACAGCAGGCTGTAGCCGGGCAGGTGGTGGCCCGCGTACCAGTGCTCGTCCCACACGGCGAGCCCCAGCGTCCGGAACAGGCCCACGCGATAGACCTGCGCGGCCAGATCCGGGGTGCGCGGGTCGGCGATCAGCCACACCACCAGCATGGCGCCCGCAAACGCCAGGACGGATAGCGGCGCGGCGCGCACCCCCCGGCTGCGAAGATCGACCGGGGTCCGGTGTGCTACCCCACCGGACCCCGGCGTATCCGCCAGGTCGGTGGCGGATCCGTACCTGCTTGAACAGGTGAGGGCGCCCGAAGTAGCTGTGCTTCTGAACGGCACGCCAGGATAATGACGGCGATGGCCCCCCCTACAGCCAACAACCCGCTCCGCCGAGCTGCCACGATCGCGCTGGCGTTGAGCGCCGTGTGCTCTGCGCTCGCCGTGAGCGGGTGCGGCACCGGCCATGCGCGCCCGATCGCGGCGGGCGAACTGGCCGAAGCACAGACGTTCCCCTACTTCAGGATCTACTGGGTGGGTCCGAGCTTCGACGGACACGCGCTCGCCGCCGCGGACGGGCTGCGGGGCTACATCGACAGGGTCGGCGACAGCGTCTACTACGGCGACTGCGTGCAGAGCAAGGGGATCTTCGGCGGCGGCAGCTGCCTGCTGCCGTTGCAGGTCACAACCGTGGTCTACCGGCTGCACTCCAACGCCACGCTGGGCCCGCAGCGCAACATGGTCGTTCGCGGCGTCCCCGCCACCGTCTACGACGAAGGCCGCTCGGTCGAGATCTACACCGGCAGGGTCGCCATCGACCTCTTCTCCGACACCTTCGCCCACGCCCTGCGCGCGGCCGGGGAGCTGCTTCCGCTGAACGCGCCCGGCTCGGCCGCGGGAAGCCTGCCCGCGCCGGTCTACTGTCCGGGACTCTCAGGCCCGGTGCAGCGCCCGCTGGCGCGCGTGATGGCCAGGCTTCCCGCCCACGCCTGCCAGCAGGCCGCCGCGCAGGTGGCCTTCTCACGCCAGCTCAACGGCTAGCCGCGACTATCCGGCCAGAGCTATCCGGGGACGGCGGGAGCGAGGGGCTTGTCGATGTCGCGGCGCAGGCTGAGGAAGGCGATTGAGCCGATCACCGCCGGAATCCACAGCGACACCGCCCGGTAGATCACCACCGCCGCGATCACCAGCGAGCCGGGGCGCGCTCCGAACAGCAGCAGCATGCCCACCAGCCCGCCTTCCACGGCCAGGAAGCCGCCCGGGACTGGGATCGAGTTGGCGAGCATCCCCACGAGATAGGCCATCGCCACCACCCAGAAGGACGGGGCGTGGCCGAACGCGGCCAGGCACGCGTACAGCACGAGGTTGTCAAACAGCCAGTAGCCGACCGCGCCGAGCAGCCGCCAGTCGCGCGCACGGATGAGTCCCAGCGCGTCTTCCACGCCGCCGCTGACCGCCGTCAGCGCGACGGTCACGCGGCTGTCCTCCATGGGCCGCGCCGATGCCGCCCGCCGCGCCCAGGCCGCGAGCGCCACCGTCCCCACGATCGTCGCCAGGGCGGCCATTGCGGGGAGCAGCGTCAGCAGGGCGTCGCGCGAGCCGGGCACGATCCCCAGCCACATGGGCACGCCGATCACCAGCACCGCCGCCACGTTGACGGCGCTGGTGAGCACGAAGATCAGCACCGAGCGCTTGGCTATGCGCTCCACGGAGAAGCCCTTGCTGCGCAGCACCCACGCGCCCAGCGCGATGCCGGCCAGGCCGCTGACGGACACGACCGAGTTGACCGCCAGCTCGGACAGCGACAGCCGCGAGCTGAGGCTGCGCCCGAGCCGGCCGAAGACCAGATCGAAGAGGACCACGTAGCCGACGCACGACAGCAGCTCCAGGGCAATCGCGGCGGCGACCCAGAACAGGTTCGCGTCGGAGATGCGCTCGCCCGCCGAGCGCAGGCCGGGCACGCCCAGCAGCAGCCCCACCACGATCGCGAAGAAGACGGCCAGGCTGATGATGCTGTTGCGCAGCGTGCGCGACTGCGCCGCCAACGCACCTGCGCCGTCCTGCTGCACGATCTCCTGCTGGGCGATGGTCCCTCCCCTGGCGATTCTTCGGATTCTCTTAGCGTTTCCTTAGCCCCGTGTCCGGGATACACGTCACGCTAGCCTGAGAAGCGCGTCCTGCCCGCCTTCCAGCCGCGCTGCGGTCTCGCGCCGGGCACGGGACGCCGCCAATCATGGCCGAGCAAGCACGCATACTGGTCGTCGACGACGAGCCCGCGGTTCAGAGTTCGCTGTCGCGGGCGCTCACGCTGGAACACTACGAGGTGGCCCAGGCGGCGGACGGGCGCGAGGCCCTGGAGCGGCTCAGCGCGGCGCCCTACGAGGCGGTGATCCTCGACATCGCCATGCCGCGGATGGACGGCCTGGAAGTCTGCAGGCGCCTGCGCGACGGCGGCGACACCACCCCCGTGCTGATGCTCACCGCCCGCGGCGAGGTCGATGACCGCGTCGCGGGCCTGGATGCGGGTGCTGACGACTACCTGGTCAAGCCGTTCGCGCTGCGCGAGCTGCTGGCACGCGTCCGCGCGCTGCTGCGTCGCGCGGGCGAGGAGGAGGACGATCCCGCGGAGACGCTGCTGTTCGAGGATCTGCGCCTGGATCTGTGCGCTCACGAGGCTTGGCGGGGCGAGCGCATGCTCCAGCTCACGCGCACCGAGTTCCTGCTGCTGGAGATGTTCATGCGCCACCCGCGCCAGGTCCTCTCGCGCTCGGTGATCTTCGAGCAGGTGTGGGGCTATGACTTCGGCTCCAGCTCCAACTCGCTGGGCGTCTACATGGGATACCTGCGGCGCAAGACCGAGGTCGGCGAGGAGCCGCGCCTGCTGCACACGGTGCGCGGGGTCGGCTACGTCCTGCGCACCCGGCCATGAGCTTCCGCAGGCGCATCACCATCGTCTCATCCGCCGCCGTGGCCGTCGCGGTGGTGCTGGCCTCGCTGCTGACCTATGTGCTCACCTCAGACCAGCTGCACCGCCAGGTGGACACCCAGCTGCGCAACCGCGGCCGCGAGGCCGGACGGCTGGTGAGGTTCTTCAACGGCACCGGCCGGGCGAGCGCCGCGGGCAGCACGGCACCGCTGGGTCTGGCCCCGGTGGACACGCTCACCCCGTCAGCGGGAGCCTCCACCAGCAAGCCTCCCGCCAAGGCTCCCACGGTCAGCAGCCGTGCCCCCGGCAACCTGTTCGGCAGGCTGCCGCCCAACCCCGACGAGGTCCGCGGCTACCAGCAGGTGGTGGGAGCCGGCGGCTCGATCCTCGCGCGCTCCTCGCAGAGAGTCTCCCTGCCCGTGGACACGCGCACGCGAGGGCTGGTTGCAAACGGCGGCGTTCCGTTCTTCCGCGAAGCGCGCGTGCGCGGGATACACCTGCGCGTGCTCGCCGAACCCTTCGGCAAAGGCCGCGCCGTTCAGCTCGCCCTGCCGCTCACCGAAGTCGACAGCCTGCTCAGCCGCCTGCGCCTGATCCTGGCGCTGCTGGTCGTCGGCGGCATCGCGCTGGCCGCGCTGCTGGGACGCCTGGTGGCGGGCGCAGCGGTGCAACCGCTGAAGCGGCTCACGGAGGCGACCGAGCACGTGGCCGCCACCCGCGACCTCAGCCGGCGGATCGAGCCCGTCGGCGAGGACGAGATCGGGCGCCTGGCGGGTAGCTTCAACGCCATGCTTGACGCGCTGGAGCGCTCGGTCAGCGCGCTCGACGCCTCCGTTCACGCGCAGCGCCAGCTGGTGGCAGACGCCTCGCACGAGCTGCGCACGCCGGTGACCAGCCTGCGAACCAACATCGAGATCCTGCAGCAGCAGGGGCCGGGCATGGACCGCGAGGAGCACCGCCGGCTGCTGGTTGACGTGGTCGAGCAGATCGAGGAGCTGACGCTGGTGATCAACGACCTGATCGATCTCGCACGCGGCGAGGAGCCCCGTGCGGACAGCGAGGAGCTGCGCCTGGATCTGCTTGTGGAGGAGGTGGTCGAGCGCGCCCGCAGGCACGCACCCGCGACGCCCCTGACGGTGGAGCTGGAGCCGACCATCGTCACGGGCGTGCCCGCGCGGCTGGCGCGCGCGGTCAGCAACCTGATCGACAACGCCGTCAAGTACAGCCCGCCGGGCGAGCCGGTCGAGATCCGCCTGCGCGACACGCTGCTGTCGGTGCGCGATCACGGGCCGGGGATCTCCGCGGCGGACCTCCCTCACATCTTCGACCGCTTCTACCGCGGCGCCGACGCTCGCGGCCGGCCGGGCTCGGGGCTGGGGCTTGCGATCGTGCGCCAGGTGGCCGCACAGCAGGGCGGGAGCGTCGCCGCGGAGCCCGCTGCGGGGGGTGGGACGTTGATGCGCCTGCACCTGCCCGGCGCCGAGCCACTGGAGGGCGCGGAGGAGCTGGACGGCGGGGAGGCGGTGGCCGCGGGCACCACGTCGGCGGACGGACGCGCAGCGGCGTAGCCGCTCCTGACGGCGGCACGCGCTCGGGAGCGGAAGCGGGCCGGCGAGACGCCGAAGCGGCGGCGGAAGGCGCGCGCGAAGTGCGCCGCCTGGCGATAGCCCACCAGGCGCGCGACGTCGGCCACGGGGATCGACAGCTGCTCCAGAAGCAGCTGGGCCGCGACGGTCATGCGCCGTGCGAGCAGATCCTCGCTGAAACTCATGTCCCCGAACTGGGCGTATGCGCGCTGCAGCTGCCGGGGCGAGCTGGACAGGGCGCCGGCGAGGACCGCCAGGGTGAGCTGTCGGCGGTAGTGGCGCGCCACGATCACGCGGGCGAGCAGATATAGCCGGCGGCGGGAGGACAGCGTTTCGGGGCGCATGCCCCCCACTCCGACCCCGGGCGCCGCGTCGGGACGCCAGCCGGCGTCAAGCGGGTCTCTGCCGGCGTTCAGCCCGCGTAGCGCACAGCGATGCGCTCGGCGGCCGCGACGTAGGAGCCGCCGAACAGCAGCGCGTGCACGAGCAGCGGAAGCAGCTGGTAGAGCTCCACCCGCTCGCGCCAGCCGTCCGCCAGCGGCGTGTGCTCCTGATAGGCCGCGAACACCCGCTCCGAGGGCGCGCCGAACAGCCTCAGCATGGCGAGGTCCACCTCGCGGTGCCCGCCGTAGACCGCCGGGTCGATCAGCCACGGGCGCCCTTGGGCGTCGGCCATGACGTTGCCCGACCACAGGTCGCCGTGCAGTCGCGCGGGCGCCTCCGCCGGGCCGGCGAGCTCGCCCAGCCGCGCGCACACACGCTCGACGGCCTGAACGGCGGAGGGCGAGAGGACGCCGCGCTGAGCACCGATCCGCGCCAGCGGAGCCAGCCTGCGCTCGGCGTAGAAGCTGGGCCAGTCGGGAGTCGGCTCGTTTGAGAGCCGCAGCGACCCGAACCGCGAGGACAGCCGCTCGTCCGCGTGCCCGAAGCGGGGGGCACCCGCGGCGTGCGTCAGGGCGAGGCCTCGCCCCAGCTCCTCCATGCCCGCCGCATCCAGGCGCCCGGGCTGGACCCACTCCAGCACCAGATAGCGCTCGTGGATCTCCAGGACGCGCGGCGTGCGCAGCGCCCCCGGCTCGGCCAGCCACGCCAGGCCGGCGGCCTCGGCCCGATACTCGCCCGGCGGCACCTCGGGACGGGTCTTGACGAACGCGTCGCGGCCGTCCGCCAGGACGACGTGAAACGCCTCGTTGATGTCCCCGCCTCCGACGCGTCTCGCCGGACCGGCCCCGGCTGGCAGGGTCACGGCGCGCCGGCGCCGGTCCGGATCCGCTCCAGCAGGCCCTCGCAGGCGGCGTGCACGAGATCGAAGACCTCCTGGAAGCCGCCGTCGCCGCCGTAGTAGGGGTCGGGGACGTCCAGATCCTCCGAGCGCTTGCTCGCGGGGTCGAACGCGCGCAGCAGCCGCACCTTCTCACGCTGCTGCTCGTCGCGGACCATCCGTCGCAGATCGCGCAGGTTCGCGCTGTCCATTGCCAGCAGCAGGTCGAACTCCTCGAAGTCGCGGCTGCGCACCTGGCGCGCTGCGCCCCGGAGAGTGACTCCGCGAGCGAGCGCCGTGGCGCTGGCACGCGCGTCCGGCGGGCTGCCCACATGCGAGGCGCCGGTGCCCGCGGAGTCAAGCTCCACACGGTCATGCAGTCCGCTCTCCCGGATCAGCGTGCGCATCACACCCTCGGCGGTTGGCGAACGGCAGATGTTGCCAAGGCAGACGAACAGCAGCCGCACGGGCTGCTCCCGCGCGCCGGTCGGGCGCGCATGCGCCGGCCCCGCCATCGAGCTAGTCCTCGCCGAGCTCCAGCACCGCCAGGAAGGCCTCCTGCGGCACCTCCACGCGGCCGACCCGCTTCATCCGCTTCTTGCCCTCCTTCTGCTTCTCGAGCAGCTTTTTCTTGCGCGTGATGTCGCCGCCGTAGCAGCCCGCGATCACGTCCTTGCGGAACGCCTTGACCGTCTCCCTGGCGATCACGTGCGCGCCGATGGCAGCCTGGATCGGCACGTCGTACTGCTGGCGGGGTATCCGCTTGCGCAGCTTCTCCGTCAGCGTGCGGCCCATCTCATACGCCTTGTCGCGGTGGACCACCATCGAGAGCGCATCCACCGTGTCGCCGGCCAAGAGCACGTCCAGCTTGACCAGATCCGACGGCCTCATGCCGTTCAGCTCGTAGTCCAGCGAGGCGTACCCGCGCGTGCGCGACTTCAGCTGGTCGAAGAAGTCCAGCACGATTTCCGCCAGCGGCAGGTCGTAGGTCATCTGCACCCGCTCGGGTGAGAGGTAGTGCATGCCGGCGTGCTCGCCGCGACGCTCCTGACAGAGCTCCATGACAGCGCCCACGAACTCTTTGGGGGCGATCACCGACGCCCTGATGAACGGCTCGCGGATCTCCTCGATCGTGCCTGGATCGGGCATGTCAGAGGGGTTGTGCACCTCGAGCTCCTGACCGTTGGTCAGCGTCAGGTCGAACTCCACCGAGGGCATCGTGGCGAGCAGCTCCAGGTCGTACTCGCGCTCCAGGCGCTCGCGCACGATGTCCATGTGCAGAAGGCCGAGGAAGCCGCAGCGAAAGCCGAAGCCGAGCGCGTCGGAGGTCTCCGGCTCCCACGACAGCGCGGCGTCGTTGAGCACCAGCTTCTCCAGCGCGTCGCGCAGGTCGGGGTAGTCGTCGGAGTCGATCGGGAACAGCCCGCAGAAGACCATCGGCTTCACCTCCCTGTAGCCGGGCAGCGCCTCGGTGGCTTCGCCGGCCGTGGAGCGCCCACCGGACCCGGGCCCCTTGGCGCGGGTGGTCAGCGTGTCTCCCACGCGCAGCAGGGTGACGTCCTTCAGGCCCGTGATCAGGTAGCCGACCTCGCCCGCGGCGAGCTGATCGGTGGGCATCATCTGCGGGCTGAAGAAGCCGATGTCGTCGATGTCCGCCTCCGTGCCCGC
>DAINPC010000057.1:0-1304 GCA_036743695.1 Solirubrobacteraceae bacterium
GGTCATCCGGTCCGACGATCGGCGCGACGGTCTCCTGATCGTGCTCGTCGGGGTCGTCCGCTGCGTTGGCCGGGGTGCTCATTGGGCGGGATGATATGGACCCCGCGAGCGCCCTTGCAGGACCGCGCCGAGGAAGGGGGCTGGGCTATCCTGCCAACGATGGCTACCTGCCTGGTCACCGGAGGTGCGGGATTCCTGGGTTCGCACCTGTGCGACGAGTTGCTCGCGCGCGGAAACCGCGTGATCTGCGTGGACAACTTCGAGACGGGCTCGCTGGCCAACATCGAGCACATCCGCGACCCCGAGCGCTTCGCGCACATCGGCGTTGACATCATCGAGCCCTACCACGTGGACGAGCCGATCGACTTCATCTACCACCTCGCCTCGCCGGCCTCGCCGATCGACTACCTGCGCCTGCCGCTGCACACGCTGAAGGTCGGCTCCTACGGCACGCATCACACGCTCGGACTGGCCAAGGCCAAGCGGGCACGCTTCCTGATCGCATCCACCAGCGAGGTGTACGGCGATCCGCTCGAGCACCCGCAGTCGGAGAGCTATTGGGGCCACGTCAACCCGATCGGCCCCCGCGGCGTCTACGACGAGGCCAAGCGCTACGCCGAGGCGCTGACCATGGCCTACCACCGCCAGCAGGGGGTGGACACGGCGATCGTGCGGATCTTCAACACCTACGGCTCGAGGATGCGTCCCCACGACGGCCGTGCGATCCCGACATTCCTGCGCCAGGCTCTGGCCAACCGCCCGATCACCGTCTTCGGCGACGGCAGCCAGACCCGCTCCTTCTGCTACGTCAGCGACCTGATCCGCGGGCTGATCGCGCTGGCCGAGTGCGGCCACCACTACCCCGTGAACATCGGCAACCCCGACGAGTTCACGCTGCTGGAGCTTGCCGAGACGGTCAAAGAGCTGACGGGCTCAAGCGCCGAGGTCGTCTTCGAGGCGCTGCCCGTGGACGACCCCAAGCAGCGCAAGCCCGACATCGCCCTGGCGCGCGAGCTGCTCGGCTGGTCGCCCGAAGTGTCGCTGCGCGAAGGCCTCGGGCGGACGATCGAGGATTCGGGCGTCGAGCTCTTGATCGGTGGCGGCTCGCGCTGAGGCCCTCAAAGCCAAGCGGCCGCCTCGTTGGCTTAGACGACCGCTCCGTACAGGAACCTGAGGTGTTGTGAGCAGGGAGATGGAATCACGCCGGTCGGCCACGTCCAATCGGTCCGCCGCGGGCGTGCATGCGTCCGCGGCAGCCTCCTTGCCGCCTCGCACCGCCCTGGCGCCCACCGCACCAGCCGCGC
>DAINPC010000057.1:1404-10902 GCA_036743695.1 Solirubrobacteraceae bacterium
ACCACGACATTCGGCGTAAGCGCCCGCCGCTGTTGTCGTTCCTGCTGAGCATGTCCACGATTCGCCGCTGCGCGCGCGTGTTGTCGCTGCTGGCGCTCGACTTCGGGGGGCTGGCGCTCGCGATCTTCACCGCGCTGGTGCTCAAGGAAGCGGTGCACGGACGCGTCAATGCGAGCACGGCGGCCCATGGGACCAAGCAGTTCCTGGCCTTCGCCTACCTGCTGACGGCGCTGCTGTTCGCGCGCTCGGGGCTGTACGCAGAGCGGGCCCAGCGCCCGGGGCTCTCGCGCATCGTGGGCTCGCTGTTCGAGGTGGCGGTCGTGGCGCTCGCGTTCGCCGTGGTCAGCGGCGAACAGTTCTCCAGCTACTACCTCTTCTACGGATCGCTGGCCTTTGCCATCTTCTACATCTCCTCGCTGCGCGCCGCCTATGAGCTGACGACGGCTGTGCTGCTGCGTGCCGCCGGCTATCGGCGCCGCGCGCTGCTGGTGGGCAGGGGCAAGCACATCGGCGACGTCGCCCACGCGCTCAGGGACGCGCCGCACTTCCCGATCGAGGTCGTCGGCTTTCTCTCGCCCAAGCCGCTCCCCGCTAACGGTGTGAATCCCCTCGGCTCGCTCGCTGACCTCGACGCGGTGCTCGCGGCGGGGGGCGTGGACGAGGTGATCATCGCCGACCCCGATTTTCCCAAGGACGACGCGGTGGAGCTGGTCGATCAATGCCACCGGCGTGGAGTCAGGGTGCGCCTCGCGCCCTCCACGATGGAGATCCTGATCCACCGGGCCGAGTTCGTCCCGGGCCAGTCGGTGCCGCTGTTCGAGCTCGCCCCGCCCGTGTTCGAGGGCGTTGACTTCGCGCTCAAGCGCACCTTTGACATCCTCGGCTCGACGCTGCTGCTGGTGCTGCTGAGCCCGCTGCTGATTGCCATCACGCTCGCCGTGCGGGCGACCTCTCGTGGCCCGATCCTGTTCCACTCGATCCGCCGCGGGATCGGCCAGCGTCCGTTCGCGTGCCTGAAGTTCCGCACGATGCACACCGACGCGGCTGAGCGCCAGGCGGACCTGGAAGATCTCAACGAGGCCTCCGGCGCGCTGTTCAAGATCCGCGACGATCCACGCCTGACGTCCGTCGGACGCGTGCTGCGGCGCTTCTCGCTGGACGAGCTGCCGCAGCTGGCGAACGTGCTCCGCGGGGACATGTCGCTGGTCGGTCCGCGTCCGCTGCCCGAGCGCGACTACGAGATGCTGGAGGACTGGCACCGCAAGCGCTATCTGGTGCTCCCCGGGATCACCGGCCTGTGGCAGGTCTCGGGCCGCTCGGAGCTCGACTTCGACGATCTGGTCAACCTGGACTTCATCTACCTGGAGCGCTGGTCGCTGGCGCTCGACCTGACGATCCTGCTGAAGACCATTCCCGCCGTGTTCTCGCGGCGCGGCGCCTACTGAGCTTCGAGGCTGTCGATACCCGTGGCCGGCCGGCGGCGGGGGGCTCGACCGCCCGTGCGCCGTCCGTCCAGTGCGGCCAGCGCCCGCGCGTACACGTCCCAGGTGGCGCGCGCGGCGTCGGCCCAGCTCCAGGCCGAGGGCGACGGCGCGGGCCGCTGCACGGCCTGCGCGGCCGCGATCAGGCCCGCGATGTCCCCCGGCGCCACGAACGTGGCGCGCTCGTCCAGCACCTCCCGCAGGGCCGGCACGTCGCACGTGACCACGGGCGTGCCGCAGGCAAGCGCCTCGACGGCCGTCAGGCCGAAGCCCTCATCCTCGGAGGGGAGCACCAGCGCGTGGGCGCCGCTGTAGATCGCGGCCAGCTGCTCGTCGGCGACCTGGCCGGTGAGAACCACGTCGGGGAGCTCGTGCGCCCACGGACTGGCCGGGCCGACCAGCACCAGCGGCAGCTCGCGGCGTGCGGCGGCGAGCTTGGCGATGTGCTTGCCGGGACTGGGGTGCTGCAGGCCGCCGACCCACACCAGGTATTGCTTGGGCAGGGAGAAGCGTTGTCTGGCAGCGGCGATCTCCGGTGCGCTTCGCTGGTACATCGACGCGTCCGCAGCCTCGGGGATCACGACCACCCGCTCTCGCTCCAGCCGCAGGTGGGCCACCGCGTCGCCGGCCACGGCCGCGGTCGGGACGATCACCATCGCGGCGCGCTGCACCGCCAGATGGCGCAGGCGCAGGCGCAGGCCCGTGCGTAGATGCTCGCTGCGGCGCTTGAGCGCGGACACGTCGTGGATGGTGACCACCGTCGGGCACGGGCTGTGCAGCATCGCGCCATCCATCCAGGGCGTGTGGAAGACATCAGGGTTGCGCGCACGGAGCGCAGCGAACGGTCGCAGCGACTCGAGCAGCTCGTCGCCCGCCGGCGCGGTCTTGCCCAGCGCCCTCAGCAGGCAGCGCGAGTAGCGCCCAACACCGTCTGGATCGGAGACGGAGCGGCTGTCGAAGACGACCTTCACAGGCCCTTCCTCGCCATCACGCCATCCCCAATAGCCGCATGCCCTCAACATAATCGCTTTGCGCAGAGCTGGATAGGGATGACAGCTTCGCTGCACGTTCGCACGGGCTCCAATCGCTCCAACGGGTGCCCATGGGCGCGCGCAACGCGTGCCGGCTCGACCGCGCGCCGGGGTCCACCGCGCCCGGCGGGCTCTAGCCTAGACGGCCATGCCCGGCCGCGAGTATCACGAGGCGCTCTGGCAGGGAGTGCCGCACGGGCGGCAGCCGCCGGACTTCGCCCTGCGCAGCCGCTTCCTGCTTGGGCACGTCACGCCCGGGGATCGAGTCCTGGACGTCGGCTGTGGCGAGGGACGCTTCGCGGCCGAGCTGGCACGGGCGGGAGCGCAGGTGGTTGGGATCGACGTTGCCGAGGAGCCGCTGCGGCGCGCGCGGGCGCGCGATCCCGAGCTCGACCTGCGGATCGTGCAGGGCGAAGGGCCGTGGCAGCTGCCGGACGCCGGCTTCGAGCTGGTGTGGGCGGGCGAGGTGATCGAGCACGTGGCAGACACCGCCGCATGGCTGTCAGAGGTGCGCCGGGTGCTGCGCCCGGGAGGCCGACTGCTGCTCAGCACGCCCGCGCATGGACGGCTGGCGCTGCTCGGCCTGGCCCTGTCCAGCCGCGCCTTCGCCGCGCATTTCGATCCGCGCGGCGATCACCTGCGCTTCTACAGCCGCGCGACGCTTACCGGGCTGATCGAGGGCTTCGGCTTTGAGCGCGTCGAGTTGCGGAGCGTCGGCGGGCTGCCCGGCGCGCGGCGGCTGCTGCTGCTGAGCGCCGTGCGCTCGCGCTTTTGATCGCGGTGCTCGCACTGGCGTTGGCACGCAGCGCCTGGATGTAGTCGTTGTAGATCTCGATCCCTTCGCGCTGGCCGTTGGCCGGCGCGATCTCTTCGGGGGCGATCCACTCGGGGTTGAGATAGATCGCCGCCTGCAGCTCGTACAGTGCCGCTTTGGGGTTGCGGGTCAGGTCGAAGCGCGCGAGTTCCAGCCACGTGTTCGGGTTGGACGGCTGCAGGCGAACCGCGCGCGCCAGCGTCGTGCGGGCCAGCGCGACGCTCCCGCGGATGCTCTGAACGTCCGCGAGCGCGAACAGGGCTTCGGCCGAGAGCGGGTCGCGGGAGATCGCGCGCTGCGCCGCGGCGTTCGCGCCCTTGGGGTTGGACGCCAGCAGCGCCAGCGCTTCCTGGCGCGCGGATTCCGAGCGCTGCGGCTGCCACTGCGACCACGCGGCGAGCAGCGCCGCCACGATGACCGCCGCGGCGAGCGCGCCACGCACCGGGTCGATCCGGTCGGGCCACCACGCCCAGCGCCCGGCCCGGGTCTCGTGCGGGTCCTCAGCGCCGCGCGCGGCGAGCAGCGGGTCGTGCACGGGGAGTTGGCCGGCGGCGGTGGCGCTGAGCGGCCCGCGGCCCGCGAGCCAGCCAGCGCACAGCAGCGCCACGCACGCGTTGCCGGGCACGTACCAGGTCCAGTCCACGAGCGAGTGCATGCCGAACACCACCACCAGGCAGAGCATGCTCAGCATCCCCACGCGCTCGGGTGTGTAGCGGTCGAGATCTCCCCCGCGCAGAGCGCGCCAGCCGGGCCGCTCGCCCGCGCGGGGGTGCAGCCATGCGCCCCAGCTCGACCAACGTCGGTTGAACGGGTGCGTGGCGCGCCCGGCTGCGGCCATCCAGGTGAGCGCCAGCGCCAGCGCCAGCGCCAGCCCCACCAGGCCGAGGTCGGCGAGCGTCTGCACCACGAAGCCGTGCGCGTGCCTGACGCTGAGGGTCTCCGTGCGGAAGCGCAGGTGTGCGGTCGCATACCCTTCCGCGCCCGAACCGAGCACGGGGTGCGCGTCGAAGACCTGCAGGGCCTCCTTCCAGTAGCGCGCCCGCACGCTCGCCACCGCTGTCAGGCGGTCCGGGGTGTTTGAGGGCGGTTTGGCGTTGGGGTTGGTCAGCGAGTCGAACGCGTGCGAGACGCTCCCCGTCAGGCCCCGTTGGCTGTGGGCGAGGGCTCCGGCGAAGGCGATGATTGCGAGCGCTATCAGCGCCAGCAGCACCGCGCCAGCACGGCGGCGCAGCGCCGGCGAGGGCGCGCGCCGGCCTGTCGCGAACCCGATCGCCAGCCCCGCGAGCGCCAGTGCCACGAGCATCGCCACCAGCAGCGCGCCGAGCTGGTGCCCGGCGGTGGCGCGTTCGGCCAGCGACACCTTTTCCGAGCTGAGCGCGTGCGTGGAGAAGTCCCAGGCCCCCACAGCCCCGGCACCGAGCGCGCCCATGATCAGCACTGCCGCGCCGCGCAGGCGAAGCGGCACGAGCACGAGCCACAGCGCCAGGCCGACCGCGAAAGCGGCCAGCGCACCGCGCGAGTAGGCGAGCATCAGCGTGAGCAGCAACAGGCCCATGGCCGGGTAGGCCAATGCGCTCAACAGCGCATGGCCGCCGCGGCGCGCGCCCAGCCACATGCAGCAGATCGCCCCCATCGCGGCCGCCAGGCCGATGGCGTTCCAGTATCCAAACGGTTCCTCCAGGCGCGCGTACGTGTTGGACGGGGCGAGCTTGCCGGGGAATACCTTGGTCGCCAGTGCGTAGCCGCAGACCACCGCCGCCGCCAGCGCGAGCCCGCCGAGCAGCGCCGGCCAGCGCTCGGGCGCCACCCGCGCAAGTGCGATCGCCGCACCGAACACGGCGCTGTAGGCGAGCATCCGACCGGCGTCGTGCCAGCTGTTGTCCGGTTGCACCGACCACACCACCGACAGCGCCGTCAGGCCGGTGAAGGCGAGCAGCAGCCACAGCGGCCAAATGCCGTAGACGCGCGCTCGGAGCCGTCCGAGCAGGATCGCAACCGCTGCCACCACGCCCGCGGCGAGCGTCAGCGCCATCTCCGTGGTGGTCATCGATTCGAGATTCAGCCCGCCTTTTGCATAGAAGGTGGCGAAGCAGACAACCCCCGCGACGAGCAGGGTTGCCCACCAGAGCCCGCTCCCGCCCGCCGCGCGGGTGGGAGCCGCCGAGGAGGCCCACTGCGAGCGATCGAGCGAGGCCGTGGCCGGAGCGCCCGCTCCCGCCGGTGCAGGGCCCGGGCCCGTCACCGGCGTGCGGCCCGTCGCCTGCGCGGGTTCAGTCGGAGCGCTCGGCACGGACACGGTTGCGCAGGGTGGCGCCCACGACAGCGAGCAGGAAGGCGAGCAGGAACGCCAGTATTGCCAGCAGCGGGGTGGGCAGGGAGCTCAATGCGCTTGCGATGCTCGCATGCACGACCCCGGGGTGGACCACCTGGCCATCGAGGCGCACCGGTTCAGGGGGTGCGCTCGCGGCGTGCGCGATTACCGCTTTCTCCTTGGCCGTCGTGGGGGTTGGCAGCAGGCTCGCGCCCGCCCGCCCCGTACCGCCGCCGCCTTTCCCGCCCGCCGCCGCGATCTGCGCTTGGCGGATCAGCGAGGAGCAGTCGGTGTACTCTTCCGCGTCCGCGCTCAGCTCTTTCAGCGCACGGCTGTAGGCGCGCTGGCTGAACCCGCTGAGCGACTGCCCGTGGGTGCAGCGCTGGATGATCTGTTCGCCGACGTCGCCAAGCGCCGTGGCGGAGGTTGCGAGCAGCAGCGCGGCCAGCAGCGCGGCCAGCAGGGCTGGCCGATCTCGGATCGGTCGGCTCTCGAGGCGGGCGATTCTCATACGCTGATCGTCCAACGCTACCAATGCCCGCGGGAGAGGCCGAGGGTTGCCAGCGCTTGGGAGAAGCCCTCAGCCCAGGCGTCGTGGCTGAAGGCGCTCACCCGAATGGCCCCCGCGGCGCCCATCTGCGCGCGCAGCGGAGCGTCCGCGCCCAGCCGCGCGATCGCCGCGGCGAGCGCCGAGGGCTCGCCCGCTGCCACCACCAGGCCGGTCTGCCCGTCGCGCACCAGCCCCCCGGAGGCGGCGCCGACGGCGTCGGTGGCGATCACCGCCAGCCCGCGGTTCATGGCCTCGTTGACCACCAGGCCCCACGGCTCGCGGAAGGTGGACGTCGGGATCGAGGGCACGATCAGGACGTGGGAGGCGGCGTAGAGATTGCGCAGCTCCACGGGCGCCACGGCGTCGAGGCAGGCCACACCTTCGCGCGCGAGCGAATCCGCGTCCGCGAAGTCGGGGGCTGTGCCCACCCCGACCAGGACCAGCGCTGCCGCCGGCGGTCTGAGTCCGGCGGCGCGCCAGGCCGCCGCCAGCACCTCGGCGCCCTTCTCCCGCGCCGCCCGCCCCACGAACAGGAAGCGAACCTCGGCGCTCGCGGGCCAGCCGGGCTCGCTCGGGGGGGTGATCTCGGGTGCGCCCCAGAAGGCGTTGTCCACGGATTGCGGTGCGACGTGGACGTTGCGCGCTCCGCGCGCGGCGACGTAGGCGCTCACGTGCGGGCCGTAGGTGACCACGGCGTCAGCCGAGCGATAGAGGCGTCGCATCGGCAGGTAGCTGAGGGCATGGGCCGCGCTGCGCGGGTGCGCCCACAGCGAGGCCCACAGGATCAGTGGCGCGCGGCCGTGACGAGCCCCCGCCCACGCCCCCAGGAGCGCCAGGCGCCCGCCCGTCGGGCACACGATCGCGCGGTGGCGTCCGCTGGCGGCCAGCCCCTCCAGCTCGCGCGGGCGCACGTGGCGGTGTGGGAACGGCAGCTCGCCCGCGTAGTCGGCGCCGCCGTGCTTGGATCGCCCGCCGAACAACGCGACCTCGATCCCCTCGCGTTCGTGCAGGCGCGCGAGCGCCCCGACGCGGTAGGCGGGGGCGTGCCCGGTGACGAACAGGACCGGCTTCACCGCAGCACGTGCCGGTAGGCGGCGAGCGTCTGCTCTCCGCAGCGCTCCCAGGTGAAGTGCGCGGCGACGCTCGCGCGTGCGCGCTGTCCCGCCTCGCGCAGGCGCTGAGGGTCCGAGAGGAGCTCGTCGATCCGCTGGGTCAGCCGCTCGATGTCGCCGGGCGGCACCAGCATGAAGCCGTCGCCCGCCGCCGCGATCTCCTCGGGCCCCGGCTCGCCCCGGCAGCCGATCGCGGGCAAGCCCGCCGCCATCGCCTCGATGTAGGCGACGCCGAACGCCTCCTCGGTGGAGGGCATCACGAACAGGGTGCAGCGTCGCGCCCGCTCGACCGCCTCCGCCGGCGCCAGCTGTCCGTGGAAGTCCACGCGGTCGGCCACCCCTAGGCGAGCGGCGAGTCCTTCCAGGGCGATCCGCTCGGGGCCTTCGCCGACGATCGCATAGCGCAGCGTCGGGTGGCGCCCTCCCAGCACAGCCAGCGCCCGGAGCACGTCGGCGTGGCGCTTGCGCGCGACCAGATGGGCCACGGTGACCAGCGTCGGCGGGCCGCCGGCACGCGAGAGGCGCTGAGCGGAAGGGACGTCGGCGCCGAGGTGCACCACGCGCGTCTGATCCGCGCCGCACGCGCGTGCCATCTCGGCGATGCCCTCGCTGTTGGCGAGCACCAGCCGGGCAGCGCCGAGACCGTGTGCGACCGCCTCCGCGCCGGCCTCTCCGCGCCCGGCCGTGTAGAGGACGTCGCCGCCGTGCACCGAGACGATCAGCGGCGCGCGTGGATGAGTCCGGCGGACGGCGTCGCCGGCGGGCACGGCGTTGTGGGCGTGGACGATCTCGAACGGGAACGAGCGGGCCAGGCGCGCCAGCGCCAGCGCCAGCGTCGGGGCGGCCCACGCTCCCCAGCCGGGGTAGTGGCCCTCCCGCGGCGGCGAGAGGAAGGGGACGTAGGTGATCAGCAGGCCGTCGCGGACCTGCCGGCGCGGCTCGCGAAGGAGCCCGGCCAGCGCCTTCCCCGCTCCGCCCGCACCGGCGGCGAGCGACGCGCGCGGCGGGACGAGACGGTGCAGCACCAGCACGCGCACCTCCGCGCCGGCGTCGCGTGCGGCCAGCGCCTGGCGGTGCGCCCAGACTCCCAGCACGGGGTCGCGGCGGCTCGGGTAGAACTCCGCCACGACAGCGACCTTCGGAGGCTGGCCGCGCGGGCTGCTCACCAGTGGCGGTGCGTCGTCAGAGTGCGCCCGGCCTCGGCGGCGCTCAGGTAGGGCCGTTGGGCGAGGAACGAGCGCGCCTCCGCGACGGCCGCCTCGCGCGGATATGCGGCCGCCGCGGGAGCGGCGAGGTGGCGGATGGACACGGCGTCCAGCACGCCGCAGCGCCAGCCGTGCGCGCGCGCGAGCGCCGCCCAGTGCACATCCAGGCCCCAGCCCATGCGCAGCTGCGGGAACGGCAGCAGGACGGGGAAGGTGGAGCGCGCGAATGCCGTCACGGGTCCGATCTCCACGAAGCAGGTCTCGCGCACCACGCTTCCCGGGCGACGTCGCGTGACCGGCCAGGCGGCATGGGAGTGCAGCCGGTGGGCGGGCTGGGCCAGGTCCAGCGAGAAGCGCTCACACAGGAACAGGAAGCGGTCGAGGAAGCCCCGCGGCAGCTCCACGTCGTCGTCGAGGACCAGCAGCCAGTCGTAACCGTCCGGCGGGTGGGCGGCGAGCAGCAGGTTGAGGTTCTCGAACTTGCCCCGCCCCTGCGGCGCGCTGGTGTACAGCTCGACCTGGTGGCGCGAGCGCGACAGCTCGACGGCGATCGCGCGCGCCAGCTCGCGCCGCTCGGGACGCTCGATCCCGAGCGCGAGCACCCGTCGTCTCGGCGGAGCTAGACGCGCGGCATGCGCCAGGCGCAGCCGCCTGCCGCTCACCAGCTCCCAGGCGTTGAGTGCCTCGTCCCGTGCGCCGCGGCGCACGGCGTCGAGTCCGCCCACGGTTCCGCTGGTGCCCGACAGAAAGTCCTCGCCCGCCGCCGGGGCGTCGACCGTGCGGCGGCGTTCGCACACCGCTTCCCGCACGCGCCCGGCGCTGTGCGCAGCCATCGTCAGCCCGGCCGGGCAGTGCCGTCGAGCCACATGGCCCAGGCAGCCCGAGAGCGTGAGCAGCTCGCGCGCGAGCGAGGGCGCTGCGCCGCGCCACGCGTCGAAGCGCCGGGCGGCGCGGCCCCGTCGGTGGGCGGCCCGGCAGAGCGAGCGCAGGCGCG
>DAINPC010000058.1:0-7547 GCA_036743695.1 Solirubrobacteraceae bacterium
CTCGACGCCTCCGCCAACCCGCAGTCGCCCTACCTCGCCCGTCTGTTCGGAGTGCGCGACGTCGCGCTCGCCTGGGGAGCGCTCTCCACCGAGGGCGAAACCCAGCGACAGTGGCTGACCGCCGGGCTGGCCTGCGACGCGGCAGACGCCCTCGCCGGCTTCGCCGGTGGGCGTGGGGGGTATCTGCCGAAGGTCACCAGCGTGCTCGTGACCGGCACCGCCCTGGCGGCCGTGGCGCTCGGTGCCGCGGCCCTGCGCGAGCAGTAGACCTGCGCCCTAGACGGGCACCTCGCGTCCCAGCCAGCCGCGGTAGAAGCCCTCGACGTCGGGGAGGAACTCGTGGACGACCGGATAGCCGGGCTGGAGCGCCTCGACCTCCAGCTGGCGCGCGCAACTGGGGCAGTAGTACTCGCGGATCTGCTGAAGCTTCGGATCGGGGCCGGCCATCTTCGGATAGACCTCGAGCAGCGCCTCCTCGGTCTCGCGCACGTGGATGACCGCGTCCATCTTCCAATTGCGATTGTGCGCACAGAAGTCGTGACCGCAGTCGCAGCGGTAGACGAGCTGCCCGTCGGACCGTCGGCGGACGATGTTCAGCCCCTCGCCGGCCGGCAGCACGATCGGGTCCTCATAGACGGCGCGCTCCTGCAGAACCGCGACCCACTTCTCGAAGCGGTCCGAGTCCTTGTAGCCGGACTGGATGTCCTTGACCTCGCGACGGGACAGCTTCTCATCGAGCAGCGCGGTGAGCGTCTCGGCGTCGAGCTGACTCCCGCTCGCCAGGGGGATCCCGTCCTCGCCCGACCGTGGGTCGGAGGCGGCAAGGAATGCGTCGGCAGCATCGTCGGGGTCGAGCTTGCCGACCTGCGAGCGCTCGGCGACGACGGTGGGCGTGGCCACCTCGTACTCGAAGTCCTCCGGCAGGTCCCAGAAGCCGCGGTACTCAGCCGCCCATCGCGGCGACAGTCGCATCGATTCCGCGTACATCGCCTTGACGGCCTCGACGAGCTCCTGGGCCAGGATCCGCTTGCGCTCGGCGGCCACCCACTCGCGCACGGGGATCGCCCGCGCCAGCCGGCGGCCGCGGAACGCCTCCCGGTCGGAGACCCCATACACCGACTCGGCGAAGCGGGGCAGCAGATGGCCCTCCTCGACGTCGCGGCGGACGTCCTGCGGGTCTCTCAGCAGGGGATCGCCCAGGCCGGCGCCGCCCTTCATCACCGACAGGTACAGGTCGCCGTTTGAGAACGGCTCGAGCAGCGTGAGCCCGTCGCGCTTGTAGTCGCGGGAGCTGCCCTGGATCTCCATCAGCGCGGGACTCTCGAAGTCGCCGTCGGCGACCGGGTAGGCCTCGCCGCGGTGGGCGCGCTCGATCAGGTCGGCGCCGCGGATGTTGTGGATGTATGCGGTCGCCCCCGGGTAGCCGCCGAACAGCCCGGAGGAGGACAGCACGCGCCCGGTGCCGATGTTCTGGAGCTCCCAGAACGGCGTCTTGTTGACCATGAACAGCGACTCGAAGCTCGACCCCCCACGATGGCGACCGGCCCCTCCGGAGGACGCCTTGACCCGCCGCGAGAGGTACACGAACGGCGAGATCAGCTCCCACATCTCGACGTCGCCCATGTCGCCCTCGGGGTTGAACATCGCGGCGCAGTAGTCGGTGCCGTCCAGGACGTACTTCGCGCCCATGCCCTGCGCTGAGATCTCGAAGTTCATGATCGCCGAGGAGCTGCCGTACTGGTCGATGCCGCCGCCCTGCTGGACGTTGCCCGACACGGAGTACGCGGCCAGCACCTCCTCGATGAAGCCCCGCGCCTGCAGCGCGCGGGAGATGGTGCGCGGAAAGCCTGTGAACGACGGTTGCAGAAAGGCCCACGCGATCGCCGTCGAGCCCTCGGCATCGCCGAGGTTGGCGATCGTGCCCTCCGGGAAGTTGGTCTCGATCGCGAAGTAGGCGCCGTCGTTGACCTTGTCGTTGCAGATCAGCGTCTGGGTGAACATCACCCAGATCGCACCCTGCATACCTGACGGCGTGCAGTTCATCGAGTGCCAGCCCCAGGCCGAGCAGCCGTCGTAGTCGAGCTCGTAGGTACCGTCGCCGCCGATCCGCACCTCGAACGGGGAGTGCATGATCACGTCCCGCCGGGCGCGCGCCGGAAGCTGCGCCTTGTCGGCGAACTCCGCATCGAACCCCGCGGGGGAGCGGTAGCGCCCCGGGACCGTCATCTCGCGGATGCGCGACTTGAACGAGCGCCGTCCCTCCTCGATCACCTCGCGGCTGAAGCTCTTGAACCGATCGACGCCCTCTTCGCGGAGGATGCGCTCGACCGAATCGCGCACCATGTGGCATCCGGCCAGGCGGGTGCGCTCGTCCAGCAGGTAGTAGACCGACGCGCGGGTGCGCTTCTTGCAGCGCTCGAGGTGCCATCTGGCAAGCTCGTCGTGCTCGCCGATCTTCATGCAGGGCAGATCGATGCCGTCCTCGTAGCGCATTGTCGGGCCCACGGGAACGCCGCCCGGCGTGCTCGCTCCGATGTCCAGGACGTGTGTGACGCCGCCCGCCCAGGCCACCAGCTCGCCCTCCCAGAAGATCGGCACGAAGGTCTGGACGTCGGCGTTGTGCACATCGCCGATGGTGGGGTCGTTGTTCGCGAATATGTCTCCCGGCCTGATGCCCGGGTTGTCCTCATAGCCGTTGCGGACCATCCACTTGATCGCGTCGGACATGGTGTGGACATGCACGATGATCCCCGTGGAGAGCGCCACCGAGTCCCCCTCGGGCGTGTACAGGGCGAAGCACAGCTCGCCCAGCTCGCGCACGATCGGTGAGGCCGAGATGTTGAGCGCGGTCTCTCGCGCAGACACGAGCCCGCCGCGGATACGCGAGAACAGCTTCTCGTAGCCGATGGGGTCCGAGACCATCATCGCGAGCTCGTCGAGTCCGCCGTAGTGCCCGGTGTCGGCGAACAGTCGTTCGGACTCCGCGAGCATCTCGTCCAGGCGCCTGCCATCCCAGCCGATGCCCGGTCGCCCCCGCTCGAGCGCGGGGTTGCTCTCAACGGTGGCCATCTGTTGAACCCTCCATGTCGGTGAGGTGGAAGATGTGATGCCCGTCGAGTCTCGCCTGGCGTCCCGGGGGAATCGCGAGGGTGGTGGCCGAGTGCTCGACGATCGCGGGACCGTGGATCGAGTTGCCGGCGCGCACGGACTCGAGCTGGAAGATCTCGGTCTCGACGAAACGATCGCGACTGGCGCGACCCCAGTGGACCGGCCTGCTGGCCTTCACCGGCGGCTTGCCCGGCTCCTCGGGCAGCTGTGGCAGCGCCGGCTTCTCGACGTCCACGGTCCCGTGCACGATCACGTGGGTGACGAGGTAGCCGAACTCCGGCGAGCGGGCTGAGGACGCGAACATCTTCGCGTAGGCGTCCTCGAACGTGTCTATCAGGTCGGCCACGTGGGAGGCGTCCTGCAGTGCGGCGTGGGGAGAGACGAGCTCGATGTCGTTGAGCTGGCCGTAGTACTGCATGCGCACGGCGTGCGTGAAGCGGATGCTCTCGCGGGCGATCCCCGACTTCTCGAACTCCCTCGCGACGCGGTCCTGCAAGCCAAGCCAGGCGCCGGTGATAATCGCGCCGATCCCCGCCCGTTCGGGCTCGCCGAAGCTCGGCAGCAGCGGCATGTCCACCGTCTGGTCGAAGCGGTAGTCGAAGTCGGCGCACGCGCAGCCGAATGCCGAGAAGCCGGCGGCCCACGCCGGCACCAGCACGTCACGGTAGGTGACGCCGTCGGTGTAGCCGGCGACATGCAGCGGGCCGCCGCCGCCGTAGCAGAGCAGCGTGTAGTCGGCGGGCGAGTAGCCCTTGCCGAGGATCCGACCGACGGCCTCGTTCTTGAGCGTCTGCTCGAACAGCTCGATCACCCCCGCGGCGGCCGCCTCGACCGACAGGCCGAGCGGCCGCGCGATCTGGCGCTCGATGGCCGCCCGCGCGAGCTCGACGTCCAGGTCCACTTCGCCGCCGAGGAAGTAGTCCGGGTTCAGGCGCCCGAGCACAAGGTTCAGATCGGTGACCGATACGGTCTCCGTGCCGCCCTCCGCCCAGCAGACCCCGATCCTCGACCCCGCCGAGTCCGGCCCGAGCTCGGGCCTGTTGGAGTTCGGGTTCACCCGTACGAAGGATCCCGTTCCGGCGCCGATCGAATCGATCCGGACGAGCGGGATGTTCAGGACGAATTTCGCGATGTCGGGCGTCTGGGTGATCTCGAAGCGTCCGTCGGTGATCAGGGCGATATCGAACGAGGTGCCGCCGATGTCGGTGCAGAGGACGTTGCGCAACCCCATCCGCCCTGCAAGCGCCTGTCCGCCCACGACGCCGCCGACGGGACCCGAGACCAGCGTTCGTCCCAGCTCCTTCGCCTCGATCGAGATCGTGCCCCCGTGCGCAGCCATGACTCGCAGCTCGAACGGGGCGCCGTTCGCCTTGGTCACATCTCGCACCGCCCTCAGGGTGGTGCGAGAGGGCTCCGCTGCGTAGGCCTCGATGACGGTCGAGTTCAGGCGCGGGAGATCGCGGCGCATCGGGTACAGCTCGGAGGAGAGGAACACCGGGACCGCGCCGTTGATTCCGCGCTTGGCCTTCTCGCGCTCGATGATCTCGGCCACACGGATCTCGTGCCCGGGGTTGCGATATGAGAACAGCAGCGACACGACGATGCCTTCCACGCCGTCGTCGAGCAGTTCGATCGCGGCCTCGCTGGCATCCTGCTCGCGCAGCGGCAGGACCTCGTCCCCGAAGACGTCGATGCGCCCGCGCACGCCCTTCATCCGTGCGCGCGCGACCAACGGCTCGTTGTGGAAGTGGGTCGCCAGGTGAAGGCGGTCGGAGTAGGAATAGCCGAGGTGGGTCTGAATCCCGCGCTCGAGCCGCAGGTAGTCCTCGTGGCCGGCGTTGACGATGCAGCCGATCCGCAGGCCCTGGCGCTGCAGCAGCCGGTTGAGCATCGCGGTGCCCGAGTAGATGCCCGAGACGATCGCGGGAAAGCCCTCCTCGGGCGTCGAGCCCCACTGGCCGAGCGCGTCGCGCGCCGAGGCCATGAAGCCGATCGACTCGTCCTCCGGGGTCGTCTGCGCCTTGCCGACGACGAACGAGCCGCGCTCATCGACGATGAAGGTGTCGGTCATCGTGCCGCCCGCGTCGATCGCGAGGACGCGGGGGACTCTTGCACCGCTCTCAGACATCCGACCTCCTCGGGCGACGGGAGTCGCCCGCTGTTGTCAACGCACGCATGTTCTCGCGGTAGATCCGCAACGCAATCCGCGCATGCTACCGCTCGATCGTCCGGTGAAAGCCGCAGACGAGCGGCGCGGGCGAGCCGGAGCTCGCCCGGTGGGCGTCGCAGCGGCCCATCAGTTCGCGACGATCGCCATGAAGTCGCGGCTGTTGGGTTCGAGCAGCTCGCCGGCGATGCCGTGCTGGCCGGGCACGACGGGCACGGGCACGGGACCGCTCGGGTGATGCGCGTAGAGGTAGCCCGCGACCCAATATGGATTGATGTCGAGCTCGATCGCGCGCACGGCGCCGGCGCCGATCAGGGCTGAGGCGAGCTCGGCCGGAAGGAGCTGCTCGCCGGCGGCCCAGACGAGCTGACCGCTCGCCGTCACGCCGAGCCCCGAGCGAGCCACCGACGTGTGCGAGCCGAGCGTTTCGCCCCAGCAGGCGAGGACGCAGCTCGAGGCGCTCGCCGCGGCCACGCCGCGATCGACGAGCAGCCGCTGGTTCTGCAGCACCGAGAAGACCGCCTTGCGGGCGCTCGGAACACCCGCCCGCCATGCCCCGACATCGGTGGTCCCGTCGGTGTAGGTCACCACCGATGCCAGGCCGGCCTTGAGCGCAGCTGCCACATGGCCACCGGAGGCGAAGCCGACATCGCGGTAGGTGAGCTTGAAGCCACCGTTGAACGCGGCGAGCAGCAGATGGATCTCGCGGGGGGAGATACGGTCGCCGTACCGCCAGCCGCCCACCCCGCCGTCGCTCGAGCCGGCGTGCAGCGTGAGGTGCGCGAGCCCCTGGTCGAAGCGCATCAGCGTCACTCCCGAGCGCTGCGCCAGCCACGCGGCGGGCCGCCCGCGAACCCGAGCCACCGCCGTCCAGCTCGGCGTCGCGCGCGCGGGAGCGCTCACGAGCAGTCGCGGCACGGGGGGCGCGGGAGCCGGCGCGGCGGGTCTCGACGTCGGCGCATCGATGCGCTGCCTGCGCGGCGCCGCCACGTTCTGCACGGCCTGGCGCGGGTGCGTCTCGGAGCGGCCGATGCCCACACTGAGGTACGTAGCGGCGGCCGCGAGCGCGCTCACAACCGCCAGTAGGCCGAGCCGTCGCCGCGTGTGAGCATCGCGGATGGCTGGCAGCATGAGCAGATTGACGCTCGCGTCCCTAGGTGCCAGCTAAACCTCCCGTGAGAACGCTCTCATCGCGGTGAGGGCTCCTGGCCCCGGCACGCCTCCCCTCAGATACATTCGAGACTGATCATGATCGTACTCGGGAACTTGCTGGGAGCGCGTTGAGCGAGGCTGCTCGGACGGGCACCGCCGAGCGGCAGCGCGCCAGGCACAGGCGCGTGCTGAGGCGCCAGCGCCAGCTGGCCCTGGGCCTGTTCGCGCTCGCTGCGGCGGCAGTCGGGCTGATCGTGGCGATGGCGGGCGGTGGAGCCAGCTCACACCGCCGGGCTGCCACCGGCCCGAGCCCGAGCGGCCCCACTGCCACACAAGTGCCCCCGAGGTCGCAGCCCTCCTCGTTCGCTGTCGGCCTGCGAGTCCTGCGGCTCGCCGACCCCAGCCGCACGATCACGCTTTCCAACGGAACGACCGAGCCGCGCCCGCTGCTGACCTACGTCCGCTACCCGGCGCTCGGATCCCCCGGACGCACAGATCTGCTGGGCGCTCCGCCGGCGCGCGCCGCCGGGCCGTTTCCGCTCGTCATCTTCGGACACGGCTTCGCGGTCACGCCGACGCTCTACGGGCGCCTGCTGCAGAGCTGGGCGCGGGCGGGCTATGTCGTGGCGGCGCCCGTGTTCCCGCGCGAGAACGCCGATGCGCCCGGCGGGCCGGACGAGTCGGATCTGACCAATCAGCCGGGTGACATGAGCTTCGTCATCTCGCAAATGCTCCAGGCCGCCAGCGCGGGCTCCGGGCCCTTCGCCGGGCTCATCGATCGTGCGCACATCGCCGTCTCGGGCCAATCCGACGGCGGCGACACGGCCCTCGCGGTCGCCTACGATCCGACCTACCGCGACTCGCGGGTGAGCGCCGCGGTGATCCTGTCGGGCGCGGAGATACCCGCGGCGGGGGCGTTCGCGTTCCCGGCCGGTGGTCCGCCGCTGCTGGCCACGCAGGGAACGGCCGACACGATCAACCCGCCGAGTGATACCAACGTGTTCTTCAGCATCGCACCGCGCCCCAAGTACCTGCTCCGCCTGCTCGGGGCGGAACACCTGCCGCCCTACTCCTCTCAGCAGCCGCAGCTGGGGATCGTGGAGCGGGTGACAATCGCGTT
>DAINPC010000058.1:7647-10870 GCA_036743695.1 Solirubrobacteraceae bacterium
AGGATCTCGATGCTGATGCCCTCGAAGCCCGTGCGCTCCAGGGCCTCCTGCCACCAGGCTGCGCTGGCCGGATACTCCCAGCGTCCGGTGAGCAGGCGTGCAGCGTTCTTGAGCAGCCGCCAGACCCCGGGCAGTCCTCGCGCCGCAAGGCTGCGCAGCTTCCCCGCGACCACGCGACGGTCGCGCGCGCGCAGCGGGTTGAGCGAGAACATCATGTCGCCGATCATCAGCCGCCCGCCCGGCTTGAGCACGCGCAGGGCCTCCTCCAGGGCGCGGAGCTTGTCGGCGTCACGCAGCTCGTGCAGGCAGTAGTTGGACACCACGAGGTCCGCGCACGCGTCGACGAGCGGAAGGCTGACGGCGGAGGCGAGCACGATCTCGACGTTGCCCAGGCCGGCGCTCGCCGCCTTGACGCGCAGGTATTCCCCCATCGCAGGCGAGCTGTCGATCGCCCACACACGCGCCGTGCGCTCGGCGAACGCCAGCGACAGCAGACCGGTGCCCGCGCCGACGTCAACCACCGTGTGATCCGCCTGCGGCTCCGCCAGCTCGACGATGCGGTTGCGCAATCCGCGGAACCCGGCGCTGCGCGCGATCAGCTCGGCCGCGGCGACGCGTCCATCCCAGTTCTTGGAAGTCGCAAAGATGCGCCATCTTGTGCCGCGCATCTAAGCCGCGCCTATGCACCTGAGTAGAGTTTTCTCATCTGCACTGCTCGTGGGCGCCGGACGGCAGTCGCTTCCGCCTGCGAACGGCTAGTCGCTCGGGTCCCGGTCGCGCCCGGCCCAGTAGCGCTCGGCTTCCGTCTCCATCTGCGCGAGGCGGGTGTAGTAGTCGGAGACTCGTCGAGATGCGCCCGTGCGATCTTGCCGGTGGTGAGCTCGTCGTCGGTCGTGTCGGTCGAGGTTCAGTATCGTCAGACGCGAGGAGTGCAACCGGCGAGGAGGGGGCCGTAAGCGTGTTCGACTACGTGATCGTGGGTGCTGGATCGGCGGGGTGCGTGCTCGCCAACCGACTCAGCGAGGACCCCGATGCTCAGGTCCTGCTACTGGAGGCGGGTCCGCCGGATGTGAACGAGAACATCCATGTACCGCTCGGCTACCTGAAGCTCGGTGGGACGGAGGTTGACTGGGACTATCACTCGGCGCCCGAGCAGGAGTGCGCAGGCCGGCGCATCCCGCTGCCACGCGGCAGGGTGCTGGGCGGATCGTCTTCGATCAACGCGATGGTCTACATCCGCGGCAACGGCCGCGACTACGACGACTGGGGCGTCCCCGGCTGGTCGTGGGCGGACCTGCTGCCGTACTTCGTCAAGGCCGAGGACAACGAGCGCGGCGCCTCGCGGTGGCACGGGGTCGGGGGTCCGCTGCCGGTGAGCGAGGAGCGCTCGGGAAACCTGATCTCCCACGCCTTCGTCGATGGCGGAGTGCAGGCCGGCCTGCCGCGCAACGAGGACTTCAACGGCGCCGAGCAGGACGGGGTCGGCATGTATCAGGTGACGCAGCGCGGCGGCATGCGCGCGAGCACGGCGGTCGCCTACCTGCACCCGGCGATGGAGCGGGGGAACCTGACCGTGATGCCATACATGCATGTCCAGCGCGTCCTGTTCGAGGGCACGCGGGCTGTCGGCGTGCAGGCGAGCCAGCTCGGCCAGGCGCAGGAGCTCAGGGCCGAGCGCGAGGTGATCCTCTGCGGCGGCTCCTACAACTCCCCGCAGCTGCTGATGCTCTCGGGCGTCGGCCCGGCCGAACACCTCACGCTGCGCGAAGTCGAGGTGCTGCTGGACCGCCCCACGGTGGGCGAGAACCTCTCCGACCACCCTGCCGCGCAGCTGGTGTGGACGACGCCCGAGCCGCAGAGCCTGCTGCTCGCGCTGGAGCCCGCGGCGCTGGAGCAGTTCGAAGCCACGCAGACGGGACCGTTCGCCTCCAACATGGCTGAGGCCGGCGGCTTCACCCGCGTCGGCGCCGGCGCCCCGGCGCCCGACATCCAGTTCCACGTCGCCCCCGTGCAGATCGTCGAGGAGGGCATGCGCGATCCCGAAGCGCATGGGGTGTGGGTCTCGCCCTGCCTGCTGACCGAGCAGAGCAGGGGCTCGGTTCGCCTGGCGTCGAGCGACCCCACCGCCAAGCCGATCGTGCACAACGCCTTCTACTCGACCGGCGATGACATGCAACGCATGATCGCGGGCCTGCGGGTGGCGCTGGACATCTGCGGGCAGCCCGCCATGAAGCCCTACTGCGCCGAGCCGTTCAACACCCCCGCCGGCGACGGCGACGAGGCCATGCGCGCGCACGTCGCGGCGACGACCTTCGCCATCTACCATCCCGTGGGGACCTGCCGCATGGGCGAGGACGCGGATGCCGTGGTTGACGCGCAGCTGCGCGTCAACGGCGTGGAGGGGCTGCGGATCGTGGACGCATCGGTGATGCCGGTGGTGCCGCGAGGCAACACCAACGCGCCGACCATCGCGATCGCAGAGCGGGCCGCGGACCTGATCCGCCACGGCCGCGCGCTGGCCGAGCCCGCCGCCGTCGGGACGGCCGCGCAGCCGGCCGCGGCATAGGCATGGGCGTCGGCGTGGGGCGAGCGCGGTGAACACGGCTCCGCGCGCGATCCATCACCTCAACTGCGGCACCATGTGCCCGCGCGGCGCCCGCCTGCTCAGCGGCGAGGGAGGGCTGCTCGCCGCCACGCGCCTGGTGTGTCATTGCCTGCTGATCGAGGGCGCTGAGGGCCTCGTCCTGGTGGACACGGGCTTCGGCCTGGAGGACGTGCGCAAGCCGCGCCAGCTCGGCCTCGCGTTCACCAGCCTCTGTCGCCCGCAGCTGGACGCCGCCGAGACGGCGATCTCGCAGATCCGAGAGCTCGGCTTCGAGCCGGGCGAGGTTCGCCACATCCTCACCACGCACCTCGACCTCGACCACGCGGGCGGCCTGCCGGACTTCCCGGACGCGCAGGTCCACCTGCTCGGCCGCGAGCTCGAGGCCGCCATGCACCCCGGCTGGCGCGAGCGCCAGCGCTACGTGGCCGCGCACTGGGCCCACGGCCCACACTGGGTCGAGCATGCCGTGGACGGCGATCAATGGCTGGGATTCGACAGCGTGCGGATCCTGCCGGGCAGCGATGCGGAGATCCTGCTGATCCCGCTGCTGGGCCACACGCTTGGGCACACGGGCGTCGCGATCAGGCAGGGCGAGGGCTGGCTGCTGCACTGCGGCGA
>DAINPC010000059.1:0-9214 GCA_036743695.1 Solirubrobacteraceae bacterium
CGCTGCTCGACCTCGACGCCCACGCGGAGGCCGCTGAGCGCGACTGGACGGGGACCTCGATCGAGGACTTCATCCGCCTTGAGCTCGAGTTGCACGTCGCCTATTACGAAGAGCACCCGAGCTTCGTCAAGCTCTGGTTCGGCGGCCGCGTGTCGCCTCCGGTGGTCGCAGAGGTGCACGCGCGCAACCGGGCGCTCGCGCAGCGCTCCCGAGACGTCCTCATCGCCGCCAGGCTCGTGGCGCCGACCACGCCCGAGATCGTGTTCGAGATGCTCGTCGCGCTCGGCGACCGCATTCTCGACATGGCATTCAGCGATGCCCGGAGGGCCGATCGAGACGTCATCGAGACTGGCACCGTGGCAATGACAGCCTTCCTCGAGCGCATGACCCGATCGGCGGACTAGCCGAACAGGAGCGCGTCTTTACTGGGTGCGTGCCGCCCCGGGAGCGGGTGTCTGCGATCCACCTTCTGCCGCGGCGCCCTGGTCGAGCTTCGCGGGAACCTGGCTGATCGCGTGCTCGGCGAGCGCCGCGATCGTGAGACTCGGGTTCACGCCGAGGTTCGCCGGGACAGCGGAGCCGTCACAGACGAGCAGCCGCTCGTAGCCGAAGACCCGCCCGCCGCTGTCGATGACGCCATGCTCGCGGTCTCGGCCGATCACCGCGCCACCGAGGATGTGGGAGCTGACCGGGGTCCCGAAGGCCGACTCGAAGATAGACGCCTGCGCGGTACCGCCGATCTTTCCCGCGAGCCGTCGCGCCAGATCGTAGGCGGAGGGAATCGGCTTCGGCTTCGGCTTGTCCGGGTCCGGCTCGGTCGTGAGCAGCACCGTTCCGTCCGGGAGGCGGCGCGACGGCTTCAGCGTCAGCGAGCTGTCTATCGCCTGCATGACGAGCAGCATCACGGTCCGCCGCGACCAGCGCCACGGGTTCAGCATGCGCGCGGCCGCAACGGGGTGGCGCAGCACCGTGAGCGCGAAACGCAGCGGCCGAGCTGCGCCCCCGCGCTCGTTGAGGAGGGTGAACAGCATGCCCACCCCATCGCCGCCGGTGCCGTAGGTCACCGGCTGTGCATGGACGTCGGGGCTCGGATACACGCTCGAGCTGATCGCCACGCTGCTGCTGAAGTCGTAGCGCTCATCACTCGCGGTGACGGCCAGCAGGGACTCGGAGTTGGTCCGCACGAGACGCCCCAGCCGCGAGGAGATGCGAGGCAGCGAGCCGTCCAGCCGGCAGCGCTGGAGAAGCGCGTTCGTCCCCAGCGGGCCGGCCGCCACCACCACGCCGCGTGCCGTGTGCACGCTGCGGCTGCGGCCCAGCAGGGAACCGGGGCGCTCGCTGGTGACCGCGTAGCCGTCGGAGCCATCGGCTGCGGCCCCGAGCGGGCGGATGTCGAGCACCATCCGCTCAGGAATGATCCGGGCACCGCGGCGCTCGGCGAGCCAGAGATAGTTCTTGGTCAGAACGTTCTTGGCGTTGTGACGGCAGCCGATCATGCACGAGCCGCAGGCGACGCAGCCGCTGCGCGGCGGTCCCTCGCCGCCGAAGTAGGGATCGGGCACGAGCTCGCCCGGCTCACCCTGGAAGACCGCCACGCGTGAGGTGCGGAAAGTGTCGGCGTAGCCGTCTTCCTCGGCGATCTCTCGCAGCAGGCCATCGGCGAGCGTCTCGCGCTCGTAGTCGGAGACACCGAGCATCCGTTCGACCTCGTCATAGTGGGGAGCGAGCGCCCTCTCCCAGTCCTCGAGCCCGGCCCACTGAGGATCGCTGAAGAAGCTCGCCGGCGGGCGATAGTGAACACCGCTGTAGACGAGGCTGCCGCCACCGACGCCGGCGCCACTGAGGATCGCCATGTCCTTGAAGAGGCTCATGCGCAGCGTGCCGCGCAACCCGAGCCGCGGCAGCCAGTAGAAGCGGCGCACATCCCAGGCCGAGCGTGCGAAGTCGGTGTCGGCGAAGCGCCGGCCACACTCCAGCAGACCGACCGAATAGCCCTTCTGCGCCAGTCGCAGCGCCGAGACGCTGCCACCGAATCCCGAGCCGATCACGAGCCAGTCGTAGTCATGGTCTTGGCTGCTCATCGTCGATGTCCCATCGGCCGAGTGGACATGAGGACTCCTCTCCGCCAGGCGCCTTGCCCATGCGACGGGGTGAGCATCCCAGGCTCCTTCATGTCCTCCATCCGCAGCGAGCCCCCGCCGGAGTACGGAGAACTACGCTGGCCCAACGCCGCAAGGAGGCCTGCCGTCCCGGCGCGCTCCGCGGCCAATGGCCACCTACCACCGGCCCCGGTGCACGACCTCCTCGAACGGGCGCCTGTCGGGCTTCCGGATCGGCCGCAGCGGCCGGCCAGCCGGATAGCCGAACGGGAGCAGGTAGGCCAGGTAGCGGTCCTGGGGCAGGCCAAGCACGCGCCGCGCTTGCTCCTGGTCTGCCACGGCCGTGTGACCCGAGCCAATGCCCTGGTCGGCCGCCGCCACCATCATCGCGATCGTCGTCTGGCCCAGGTCGTAGTGGCCGCGGTCGCGCTCGCCGGGATTGTCTGCCTGTTTGAGCACCAGCGCGACCGTCGCCGCCGAGCGCGCCACGTGGCCCGCGCCCTGCCACACCTTCGCCAGCTCGATCAGCTGCTCGCGGTCGGTCACCACCACGAAGTCCCACGGCTGCCAGTTGCGTGAGGACGGCGCGCGGCGTCCCGCCTCGAGGATACGATCGAGCGCCTCCTGCGGCAGAGGCCGATCCTCGAATTCGCGCACGTCCCGGCGTGAGGTGATCGCGTCCCACGTCTCCATCTCAAACACTCTCCTTGCCTCGGGTCCGCCTCCACTCTAGGCCGCCCCCTTCCCCCAGCGATCATTTGCCACGCTCGCGAAGCTCGATTCGGCGGATCTTGCCGGTGAGCGTCTTTGGCAGCTCGGACGTGAACTCGACAAGGCGCGGATAGGCGTACGCGGACAGGCGGTCGCGCACGAACCTCTTGATCTCCTCCGCCAGATCCTCGGACGGGTCGTGACCGTCGGCGAGCACGATGAATGCCTTGACCACAGCCCCGCGACGCTCATCCGGCGCAGCGACCGCCGCAGCCTCCGCGACGGCTGGGTGCTCGAGACACACCGACTCGACCTCGAACGGTCCGATCCGATAGCCGGCCGCGATGATCACATCATCGGCTCGCCCCTCGTACCAGATGTAGCCATCGGCATCCATGCGCGCCGCGTCCTTAGTGTGAAACCACTCGCCACCGAACGTCTCGACAGTCGCGTCGGGCAGCCCCCAGTAGCCGAGCGGGTAGTGGGGGTTCGATCGCGCACGCAGGCAGATCTCGCCGCGCTCGCCATCCGGCACCGGCAGCTCATCCTCGTCGAGAATGGCGACGTTCCAGCCCGGCATCGGTCGCCCCATCGAACCCTCTCGGACCTCCATCCATTGGAAGTTGCCACACAGCGGGTAGGACTCGGTCAGGCCGTAGTAGTCCAGCACGGTGACGCCGTATTGACCGCGAAACCAGCGGATCGCCTCGGGGTTGAGCGGCTCGCCTGCCGAGCAGACGACCCGGAAGTGCTGCGGATAGCGCTCGCGCGCATCGTTGATTGCCATCATCGAGCGGATCGCCGTCGGTGTCGCAAACACGTTCGTGACCTTGTGACGCGAGAGGAAATCCAGCTGCTTGTGCGGGTCAAATCCCCCCTGGCGCTGATAGACGAGCTGAACCGCACCCAGGCGCCACGGGCCCAGCAGCGGGCAGATCCCGGCCGCCCAGGCCCACTCGCCCATGCCGTGAAAGCGCTCGCCCGGCTGCAGGTCGTGACAATGGTCGAACTCGTTGTGGGCCAGGAGGTAGCGGTGGGCGTGCACGATGCCCTTCGCCAGCCCCGTGGTCCCCGAGGTGTAGTAGAGCTGGGCCGGATCATCAGCCGCCGTATCGATCGTCTCAAAGCGACCGCTTTCGGACGCCAGCGCCCCCGCATCCAAGACCAGCACGCGCGGAACACAGGGGCCGCTGAAGCGCGGCGCGTTGGCCGCATCGGTCACGAGCACCTTCGGCTCGGAGTCACCCAGCCGGTGGGCGATGCCCTCATCGCCATAGAGCACCGACATCGACAACAGGATCGCGCCGAGCTTCCATGTGGCGAAGAAGACCGCCGCGGCCTCGGGCGTCGGCGGCAACACCACAGCTACACGGTCGCCGCGCTGCACGCCCAGCGCCGCGAGGAGGTTGGCGGCCTGGTTGGCGAGCTCCTGCAGCTCGCCCCAGTACAACTCGCGCACGAAGCCGTCGTGGCGCTCGTGAATCATCGCGAGCGCATCCGCCTGGTGGCGGTCGCAGACATCGGCGGCGATGTTGTAGCGCGCAGGCACCTCCCAGCGGTGCTCTCGACACAGCCGCTCGTAGCGTTCCCGTCCGGCGAGCGTCATCGCTCCTCGCCCCCGACTTCGCACCCAGCGATAGAGCGCATCCGACGGTAGGCGTGCTCCGTGTCGCTCTGCTCGTCGCGCATGAGGCTCATGACACATGAGAACCCTACGCGCACCTGCGGGCAGACGAGGTGCTGGCCGCTCCACCCGCTCCCGCCGACCCACGACGGCCCCCGGGTCCGTCGATGCTCCCAGGCTTCCCTCCGCCGGGGATCAGATGGCTGTGCTGGTGAGCTTGACGCGCGCGGCCTTGGCCGCGTAGAGACGGGCATCGGCTTCGGCCATGAGCGCGTGAGCGTCTTGAGTACCGTCCCATTCGGCCAGCCCGACCGAGAAGCTGCGGCCCTCGGGGGTCGCGTCGACCAGGCGATCGACCAGCTTCTGCGCATCATCGAGGCGGCAGCTGGTGAGAATCGCAGCGAACTCATCTCCGCCGTAACGAGCCAGTAGATCAACCGGTCGCAGGGCTGAACTCCACGCTGCCGCGTTCTGCTTGAGCAGCTGGTCGCCGGCATGGTGGCCGTGGGTGTCGTTGAGCGTCTTCAGGCCGTCGATGTCCAGCATTGCGACGCACAGCGGCCGAAGCTCGCGCTTGGCCCGAGCCATCTCGCGGGGAAGCTCTTCTCGCCACGCGCGACGGTTGAGCAACCCGGTGAGCTCGTCGGTGTGGGCGGTGCGTTCCAGGCGCGCGAGCAGGTTGACGCGCTCGATGGCGATCGCTGCTTGTGCAGCGAGCAGCACGATCGTCGCCCGCACGTTCTGCTTGGGCGCGGCTACGGGTGTAAGCCAGTACAAGGCCAGGACGGCGACCGTGGCCTGGTCTCGCAGCACGGGCTGCCACAGTGCGTAACGCACCCTCCCACGATTGCCGGGGTCAAGCTCGAAGCCGGGCTGATCGGCGAGGCAGGCAAAGCTGGGCTGGCCCGTCACATAGGCGCGTGCCGCACCAGCGGACGGATCGCCGAGCGAGAGCTCGTGGGCAACGACCCTCTCCCCCGCTACCGCGGCGGGCACCAGGGCACTGTCGTTTGCGCGCGGCTCCCACAGGGCGGCGCTGTCCGCGCGCGCGACGCGTGATGCGGTGCTACACAGGTCAAGGCGCGTCGCGTCGGCGGTGGGCTGGCGGTAGATGCGATGCATGGCGTCCACCACGGCGGCCAAGTTCTCGGCGTCATCGGCGGCCTGTTGGCGCTGGCGGCGGACACGGCGCACGAGCGCGTCGATGAATACTCCCGCGATCAGCAGGGAGGCGATCGTCGTCACCCATCGAGCCTGGGCAACCGGCTCGTGCCTGACCGCAAGGACGGCCGCATATGCGACACCCACCACGGCCACGTGAAGGGTGGCCTGGCTTCGTCTGAAGAACGAGAACCCGAACAGCGCCGCCCACACGTACCAGATGCCGTAATAGCTGACGCCCTGTCCGCTGTAGTAGACGGCGCGCGTTATCAGCCCTGTGCCCACCAGCAGCACCACGTGAAACGTCCAGGCCGGCATCCGCCGAAAGACGACCAGCACGATCACGCCACCCGCATACGCCAGCCCAATGTTGACCGCCAGCGCACCGACGTTCGTGTGTGACGCGCGGGGCAAGACGAGCGAGATCAGCCCGATCGTGGCGCCTGCGATGTAGAGCCACCCCAGACCCCGCGCCATGACAGCCGGCTCGGAAACGGCATAGCCTGCTCGATCGCTTGCCGCATGCTCGGCTACCGGCTCCATTGAATCCCGAATCGGCAGCCCCACAGCGTGCCTTGAGCAAGGATCACCACCTTCGTCCAATGTCACGCCCGGCGTTCCTGCGCGCCCGCCGCCGTCTCAGCGCGCACGCCCGCCGCGGGTGAGCGACCCGGGCTCGAACCGCGGACACCACGATTCTCAGGTCCATGAAGCCCCACAAGAACCGGTGGTGGCTGGGCCAATACCCGTAGTCAGGGGCATGCGGGAGCTGGGAGCGCTTGACCGTCTCGCGAGCGGCGAGGCGCTGTCCCCGTCTCCGCACAACGGGTATAACCCGCGTGTGGCGATGCGATGGGCTGTTCTGGCGGGGCGGAGCGCAGGCGTGGGCGTGGCGTGAAGGGGCGGGCGGCTCTGGTCAGCGGCGGGGCCCGCGGCATCGGTAGGACGGTCGCCCTGGCGCTTGGTCGCGACGGGTGCGCGGTAGCGATCGGCGACCTGCTCCAGGAGGAGGCCGGAGACGTCGCACGGGAGATCGAGGGCGCCGGCGGACGGGCGCTCGCGGTTGCGCTCGACGTGACCGACGCCGCCGCGGTCACCGCGAGCGTGGCGCGCGCCACCGATGCACTCGGGCCGATTGACGTACTCGTCAACTGCGCCGGCTGGGACGAGTTCAAACCCTTCCTGGAGACCGACGAGCCGTTCTGGCGACGGGTGATCGCGATCAACTACGAAGGCTGCCTGCGCACTACCCACGCCGTCCTGGGCGGCATGATGGAGCGCGGCTGGGGGCGGATCGTGAACATCTCCTCCGACGCCGCCCGCGTCGGCTCGGCCCACGAGGCCGTATACGCGGGCGCGAAGGCCGGCGTGATCGCATTCACGAAGACCATCGCCCGCGAATCGGCCAGGGCCGGCGTCACCGCCAACGTCGTCTGCCCAGGACCGACGGACACGGCCCTGCTGAGAGACATGACGCAGGGCGCCCCTGACTCCGAGCGGCTCGTCGCGGCGCTCACGCGCGCTGTGCCTATGCAACGCCTCGGACGCCCGCAGGAGGTGGCCGCGGCGGTCGCGTTCCTCGCCTGCGAGGATGCCGGCTACATCACCGGCCAGACGCTGTCCGTCAGTGGCGGGTTGACGATGGCTTAGGCCATGACTGTCCTCGATGGGGAAGGAGCGCGTCCGATGCAGGAGCTGACCGATGTCCGCTACGAGGTGCAGGACGGCCTGGCCTGGATCACGATCGACCGCGTGGAGCGGTTGAACGCGTTCACGGCGCACACCGTGGACGAGCTCATCCGTTGCTTCAAGAGCGCGTGGGCCGCGCCCGAGGTGGGCGTGGTGGCGCTCACTGGCGCCGGCGATCGGGCCTTCTGCGTGGGTGGCGACCAGAAGCAGCGCGAGCAGACCGGCGACTACGGACCCTCCGAGACCGGGCTCTTCGAAATCGACAGCCTGCATCGCCTGATCCGTGAAGTCCCGAAGCCTGTGATCGCCGCGGTGAACGGGCTGGCGATCGGCGGAGGTCACGTGCTACACGTAATCTGCGATCTCTCGATCGCAGCCGAGCACGCGCGGTTCGGCCAGGCCGGCCCGCGGGTGGGCTCCTTCGACGCCGGTTTCGGCACCGGCTATCTCGCGCGGGTCGTGGGGGAGAAGCGTGCCCGCGAGATCTGGTTCCTCTGTCGTCAGTACGACGCGCACGAGGCCGAGCGGTGGGGCCTGGTCAACCGCGTTGTGAACGCCGCCGAGCTGCAAGGCGAGGTCCGCCGGTACGCGGATGAGATTCTTGCGCTCTCGCCAACCGCCTTGCGCTTCCTCAAGCAGTCGTTCAACCTGGAGACCGAGCAGCTGGCCGGACAGGCCGCGCTCGCCTTCAGCGGCCTGAACGAGTTCGCCGGCTCGCGGGAGGCCCAAGAGGGGATGCGTGCCTTCAACGAGAAGCGTTCGCCCGACTTCACGCCCTTCCGCAGTCGCGCCTCCGAGTCGTCATAGCGCCGCGAGACCAGGCCCTGCGGCCGCTGGGCGACCCACGAGAGATCACAAAGGCAAGATCTCGCCCCCGCCACGCAGCGCAAACGCGAGCCAGCGTCGCGTGGGATCGCCCAGGGCACGCCCACGAGCGGCATCGTCCTCGCACACCGCCGAGACGGGCCCCAGCTCGAACCAGCAAGATTCGCGCATGCATGCCAGCACCGTCGTGGCGCTCGTGCTCGCGCTCACCTCCACGATCCTGATCAGCCTCGCGTATCTGCGCGAGCACGGGGCTGTCGCCAGCCTACCCCGGCTCAGGCTCTCGAACCCACTGGGCTCAGCCGCGCTGCTGCTCACCAATCGCGCCTGGCTGCGTGGATTCGCAATGGAGACAGGCGGCTTCGGGCTTTACGTCGTGGCTTTGAGTCTCGCGCCGCTTGCACTGGTGCAATGCGTGGCCGCCGGTGGAGTCGGAGTCCTCGCCGTGGGCTCCGCCCGCCTCGGGCACCGCCGGCTCAGCCGGCGTGAGGTGACCGGAGCGGCGCTCGCCGTCGCCGGCCTCGTTCTCCTTGCGGTGTCCCTCAACGCCGGAAATGCGCGAAGCTCGCCCGGCTCGTTCGGCGACATCGCGCTCTGGCTGGGCACAATCGTTGGCGTGGCGATCGCAACGCTCACCAGCGGTCGCGCGTTCCTAGAGCGCGGCGTCGGCGATGGGATCGCCGGCGGCCTGTTCTTCGCAATGGGCGACATCTGCACCAAGCTCGCGACCGAAGGCGGGATCAGGTCACTGTTTGTCATCCCATTGATCGCCGGCTACCTGCTCGGAACCTCCCTGTTGCAGATCGGCTACCAGAGCGGAGCGGCGCTAAGCGTTGCGGGGATCGCAACCCTGCTCACCAACGCCGTACCGATCGCGGCAGGAACCGTGCTCCTGCACGAGTCGGTGCCTACGGGAGCGCTGGGAGTCCTCCGCATTCTCGCGTTCGCGGCCGTCACCGCCGGCGCGATCCTGCTCGCCCGGCCACCGAGGCATCAATCCTCCACATCCGGCGATCTCCCCTGACCCGAGCGTGGGTGCGCCTCAGCCTCGAAGGGCGCGCAGGGCGTTGAGGATCACGGCTAGATCGATGACCTCCTGGAACAG
>DAINPC010000059.1:9314-10869 GCA_036743695.1 Solirubrobacteraceae bacterium
ACGACCTCGAGCTTCTGCTCAGGGGACTGATCGGCATACACGCGATCGACGCCGAGCTCGCGGCCGATCCGCTCGGCCACCGAGCGGCGGTCGCCCGAGACCATCGCGACATGGCGAACGCCCTCTGCCCGCAGTCGCTCGACGATCCGATCGGCGTCCGGGCGCAGCTCGTCGGCCATCACGATCACGCCGCCGAGGTGACCATCGATGCCAACGACGACATGGGCCTCGCCCGAGCCTCGACCCGTCATCACGGCCGCGGACGCGACCTCCCCTGCGGGGACGCCTGTGGCGCGAACGAACGCGCGGCTTCCGATAGCGACGCGGCGGCCGTCGATCGTTCCCTGAATGCCCTGGCCTGGCTCCTCCGTCACCTCGCTCGCCGCGCCGATCTCGAGCTGGGCTTCGACGGCCGCCCGGAGGAGCGCCTCGCCGAGAACGTGCGCAGACATCTGATCGACGGAGGCAGCCAGCCGCAGTACTTCCCCCTGCTCGAAGCCGTCGCAGCTGAGGACCTCACGCACCTCGGGCGTGCCGACGGTGAGGGTGCCCGTCTTGTCGAACAGCACAGTGCGCGCCTGGCCCAGCGTCTCGATCGCCCCGGAGCCCTTCACGATCACGCCTGCGTGCGCCGCGCGCGAGAGCCCCGAGACCAGCGCGATCGGCGCCGCCAGGATCAGCGGACACGGTGTGGCCACCACCACCACAGCAAGCGCCCGGATCGATTCGCCGCTGAGCCCCCACGCCGCACCAGCTGCCAACAGCGTCGCGGGGAGGAAGAACCCGGCGTAGCGGTCTGCCATCCGCACGAAAGGCGCCCGGTGCGCCTCGGCCTGCTCGACCAACCGCACAAGCGCAGCGTAGGCACTCTCGGCTGCCGGTCGATCGGCCCGAACCTCGCAAGGCGAGCCCGCGTTCGCCGTGCCGCTGAGCACCCGCATACCCAGGGCCACGGTGACGGGGAGAGGCTCCCCGCTCAGGGTGCTGGTGTCCAGGACGGCCTCACCGCTCACGAGCGCTCCGTCAACCGGCACCACCTCGCCCGTGCGGACAACAACGACATCGCCGGCCTGCACCTGCTCGACAGGCACCTGCTCGATGTGGTCGCCGACCCGGCGCCGCGCAGTCTTCGGGGCACGCTGGACCAGCGCTGTCAGCTCTCGTCGAGCACGCGTCGAAGCCATGTCCTCGAGCGCCGCGCCACCTGAGAACATGAGCCCCACGATCGCCCCTGCGAGCTCCTGTTCCAGCGCGAGCGAGCCGACCATGGCGACCAGCGCGATCGTGTCGACCCCCAAGTGGTGGTCGACGATGACAGTGCGACCGACCTCGAACGCGAGCTCCAGAGCGAGAAGCACTACCGCTGCCCGCCAGACCTCGTTGCCCGCAGCGCCCTCGCCGGCGAGGTGCAGCAGCCCACCGCACGCGATCGCGAGTAGCGCGATCACGGCCAGGATCAGCGCTCGATGTTCGATCAGACCAGCGCGCCATCGCCGATGCGAAGGTGTCTCGCCGTTCTCGCGCGCGAGGCCCGAAGCAGGCGAGGGAACCGAGG
>DAINPC010000060.1:0-10780 GCA_036743695.1 Solirubrobacteraceae bacterium
GTCGAGGCGTTCGGCTACCGCAACGTGCGCGTGGAGGGCTTTGAGGCCGACGACGTGATCGCATCGCTGGCCCAGCGCGCGCTGGCGGCCGATCCGCCCGTGCCGGTGATGATCGTCACCGGCGACCGTGACGTCTTCCAGCTGATCGACGAGCGCGGCCTGGTCAAGGTGATGGCCACCGCCAGGGGCATCACGGACACCAAGGTCTACGACCGTCAGGCCGTGATCGATCGCTACGGGATCCCGCCCGAGCTGATCCCGGACTTCTACGGCCTGAAGGGGGACACCTCCGACAACATCCCCGGTGTTCCCGGAATCGGCGACAAGACCGCCAGCGAGCTGATCCAGAGCTATGGCTCGCTCGAGGACGTGCTCGCGCACATCGAGGACATCAGCGGGCCCAAGCGCAAACAGAATCTGCTGGAGCACGCCGACGCCGCACGGGTCTCCAAGCAGCTGGCGACCGTCCAGCGCGACCTCGAGGTGGATTTCGACATCGCCGTCGAGGCCACGCGCGAGCCCGACCGCTCGCGCGTGCGTGAGGTCTTCCGCGAGTACGAGCTGCGCGACCCGCTGCGGCGCCTGGAGGAGGCGCTCGGGGATCCCGACGTTGCCGCTCCGGCCCCGTCCGGCGCGGTCACGCTCACGGCCCGCGTGCGTGCGGGCACCGTCTCGGACATCGAGCGCATGGGGGGCCCCGAGTCCGAGCTGCGGCTGATCGCGCGAGCGAGCGAGGCACCCGAGGGAGCGCTGTTCGCCGCCGGCGCCCCGTGGCGCTTCGCCGTGGCCGTCGATGGGGAGGTGCTGGCCGGCGACTGCTCGGGCCCGGAGGAGGCGGTGTCGGCGTGCGGCGAGCGTCCGCTGGTCGCCCATGACGCCAAGGCGCTCGGCCTGGTCGCGCCGGGACTGGTCCACGACACGCTGCTGGGCGCCTACCTGCTTGAGCCCGCCCGTCGCGGCTACCCGTTCGCGGAGCTGTGCGAGGAGCGCGGGATGGTGAGCCAGATCGAGGATCCGCTGGCGGCGGAGGCGGTGCTGCTGGGCGCGCTGGCCGACTGGCAGCGCGAGCAGATCCGCGAGCGCGGCCTGGGGCCGCTGATGCGCGACATCGAGCTGCCGCTGGTGTCGGTCCTACGCGACATGGAGCTGCTGGGCGTGCGGCTCAACCTCGAGCGCCTGGCGGAGATAACCGAACGCGTGCGCGCGGAGATCGGGACCCTGGAACGGGAGATCTTCGCGCTGGCCGGCGAGGAGTTCCTGATCTCCTCGCCGCAGCAGCTGGGGGAGATCCTGTTCGAGAAGCTGGGCCTCTCGCGCAAGCGCCGCGGCAAGACCGGCTTCTCAACCGACGCGCGGGTGCTTCAGGCGATCCGCTCCGAGCACGAGATCATCCCCAGGATCGAGCGCTGGCGCGAGCTCTCCACGCTGATCAAGACCTACCTCGATGTGCTGCCCGAGCTCGTTGACGAGCGCTCGCGGATCCACACCACCTTCCTGCAGGCGGTCGCGCAGACCGGGCGGCTCTCCAGCACCAACCCCAACATGCAGAACGTCCCCATCCGCACGCCGCTGGGACGCGAGATCCGCGGCTGCTTCGAGGCGGAGGAGGGCCGCGTGCTGATCTCCGCCGACTACTCCCAGATCGAGCTGCGGGTACTGGCACACGCTGCCGGCGAGGACGCGCTGATGGAGATCTTCGCCCGCGGCGAGGACGTGCACACGGCGACCGCCTCGCGGGTGTTCGGAGCGGAGCCCGACGCGATCGACCCGGGGATGCGCTCGAAGGCCAAGATGATCAACTACGGGATCGTCTACGGCCTGTCCGACTATGGGTTGGCGGACCGTCTGAACATCCCCCGCGCCGAGGCCAAGGAGTTCATCGACGCCTATCTGGAGCGCTTTCCGCAGGTGGCGCGCTTCATGCTCGAGACGGTCGAGGCCGCCAAGGAGGCGGGGGACGTGCAGACCCTGTGGGGGCGGCGCCGGCAGATCCCCGAGCTGCGCGCCCGCAACTACCAGGTGCGCACGCTCGGCGAACGCCTCGCCGTGAACACGGTCATCCAGGGCACCGCCGCGGACATCATCAAGCTGGCGATGGTGCGCTGCCACCGGGCCCTGGCCGAGTCCGCCCTGCAGACCCGTCTGCTGCTGACGATCCACGACGAGCTGCTGTTCGAAGGCCCGCCCGGCGAGACCGCGGCCGCGCGCGAGCTGATCGAGCGGGAGATGGTCGGCGTGTGGGAGAGCCGCCAGCCCCCTATGGCTGTGGACATCGGCGACGGCCGCACGTGGCTGGAGGCGAAGTGAGCGCCTCTGCTTCGCCGGGGAGGGGGAGATGAGTCGTGGGCTGGCGGTGCTGCTGGGCGTCGGAGCCGGTTGCCTGGTGGGCATGCAGGCTCCGATCAACTCGCGCCTGGGGAAAACCGTCGGCAGCCTGCAGGCGGCGAGCTTCTCGTTTCTTCTCGGCACGGCGCTGCTGCTGCTGATCGCAGCGTTCGTGCGCGGCGGGCTGGGCAGCCTCGGGCAGGTTGGCCAGGTTCCCTGGTGGGCGCTCGTCGGCGGGCTGCTGGGCGCGGTCTATGTGACCGTGGCGCTGTTGGCCGTCCGCACCCTCGGCGCCAGTGGCCTGACCGCGGTGGTGATCGCGGGCCAGCTGAGCATCTCGGTCGCGATCGACCGCTTTGGCCTGCTCGGCATCGCGCGCCAGCCGATCGGCGTTCAACGGGTCCTCGGGCTGGCGCTGCTCGTGGCGGGGGTCGTGCTGGTGGTGCGGAAGTGAGGCCGTTCTCGCCCGGGGTCTCGGACCAGCCGCGACTGGCGCTACGCGGTATCCGTGCTACACGGCCGCCTCAGCCGGCGCCTCCGGCGCCGCGCATACCATCCCATCGCTGAAGCCGGCTGGGGTCATGTCGAACGCGCTGTTGAATCGCGCGCGCATGTTCTCCAGGACGATCACGTTGGTGAGCTCGACCAGCTGACGCTCGTCGAAGTGCATGCGCATGGTCGCGAACAGCTCATCGCCAACCTGGGTCGGCGTGCGGCTGAGCGCGACGGCGTAGTCGAGCACCAGCCGCTCGAGCGCGGTGAACGCGGCGCTCTCCCGGTGCTTGGGCAGCGCGAGCAGCTGCTCTTCGGTGATCCCGGCGTCGCGAGCAATCGAGGACGCGATGTCGCAGCAGAACTCGCAGTTGACGATCGCCGCGGCCTTCGTCTCGGCCAGCGCCTTCAGGCGCTCATCGACGCGATGCTGCCTGGCGGTCGCCTGCTCGAACATGCCATAGCCGATCAGCAGGCCCGGCGCGTGGGCGTAGATCGCAACCGGGTCCACGTCGCGGCCGAGCTGACGCCGCGAGAGGCGGTAGATCAGCCGCACGAGCGGTCCTGCGCTGCGGGTGGGCACGCCTTCGATCCTCGTCATCGCTGTACCTCCGTTGGTCGCATTGACTCGCGCGCGAGCCAGACCAGCGCAACGGTGGCGAGCGCGAGCGATATGAAGTCCGCGAGGCCGAGCCAGCGGGGGTGGGCGGAGCCGATGTCGGCGAAGAACGTGTGCGGCGCGGAGACCATCAGCGCAGCGATAGCGAAGTGATAGGCGGCGAATGCGATCAGGCCCACACGAACCGTTGACATGGCCGCTACTCTACCCAAGAGTGGACCCCACATTGTGACCAGTCAACGCCCAGAATTGGGTACCAGTGACGGCCCCGAGCTGCTGATCCAGCTGGGCGGCACGCGTCGGCGCGCCCTGCTCGAGCAGCGTCTGCGCGAGCTGATCCGCGACGGCACGCTGGCGGCTTCGAGCCGCCTGCCGTCCTCTCGCGCGCTGGCGGGCGACCTCGGCGTCTCGCGGCGACTCGTGGTCGATGCCTACGCGCAGCTGCTGGCGGAGGGATACCTCGTGTCGCGTCCGGGAGGCGGGACCTACGTGGCCGCGACCGACGGCGCCGCCGACGGCGTCCTGTCCCCGCCGCCCGCTCGCGCGCCGCGCTTCGACTTCTTTCCCGGCGCTCCGGATCTCGCGTTCTTCCCACGGGCGCTGTGGCTGCGGGCATTGCGCGAGGTGCTGCGCACGGCCTCGCCCGACGCGTTCGGCTACCCGGACGCGCGCGGGGCGCTCAGGCTGCGCACGGCGCTCGCCGGTTACCTGCGGCGAGTGCGGGGCGTCGTCGTGGAGCCGGACGCGATCGTGATCTGCACCGGCGCCACTCAGGGGCTGGCGCTGCTCGGCCGAGCGCTGGCGCACCGGGGGATGGATGCGATCGCAGTCGAGGACCCGGGCCTACCCCCGCATCGCGCCGTCCTCGAATACGCCGGCCTGCGCGTCGAAGGCGTTCCGGTCGATGCTGAGGGCGTGGACGTCGGCTCGTTGCGAGCCCCGGCGCTGCTGTGCACGCCGGCGCACCATTGTCCCACGGGCGTCGTGCTCGCGCCGGGTCGGCGCTCCGCACTGATCTCATGGGCACGGGACGGCGGGATCGTGATCGAGGACGACTACGACGCCGAGTTCCGCTATGACCGCGCTCCGCTCGGAGCGCTGCAGGGGCTTGCGCCCGATCGCGTCGTCTATCTGGGCACCGTCTCCAAGACGCTCGCTCCCGGGCTGCGCCTCGGCTGGCTCGCGCTTCCTGCCTCGATGATCGATGCGGTGGTGCAGGCAAAGCTGCTCGACGATCTCGGCAGCTCGACCATCGAGCAGCTCGCGCTCGCGTGGCTGATCGAGACGGCCGCCTACGACCGCCACCTGCGCAAGGTGCGCCGGCGCAACCGCAGCCGGCGTGATGCCCTGATCGCCGCGGTCGCGCAGAGCCTCCCGCACGCACGGGTCAGTGGAATCTCGGCCGGGCTGCACGCGCTCGTGCGCCTGCCGCAGGCCGTCGATGCACAGCAGCTGCTGATCCGGGCCGGGCAGCGCTCGCTCGGGGTCTATCCGCTCAGCCTGCACATGATCGACCCGCCGAGCGAGACCGATGCTCTGGTGCTGGGCTACGCGGGCCTTTCCGAGAACGACATCCAAGAGGGCATCGGCCGGCTGGCCGAGGCTCTCGACGAGCTGTGCAACCGATGAGAGGAGCGGTCCGATGACAGAGGACAGCGGAGCGAGCGCCGCGCGCGCGGGGGCAGCCCGCCCGCGGGCGCGGCCAGTCGCGGGCAAGCGCCTTCCCGGCGCGCTGCCCTCGGCTCGGATGGCCGCCAAGACGGCGCCGCGGGGCGCCGGGGAGATCGTGCATGCCCCGCGTATGGGCTCGCCGCAGGACATCGCCGCGTGCAAGCGGGCACTCCTGGTCACCTACCGCCGCGACGGCACGCCGGTGCCCACGCCAGTGTGGGCAGCACGGGCGGGGGAGGTGCTCTACGTGCGCTCGGAGCGCAGCTCGGGCAAGGTCAAGCGCCTGCGAGGCGACCCGCGCATGCTCGTTGCACCCTGCACTGTGCGCGGCAAGCCGCTCGGAAGCCCGTTCGAGGCGAAGGCCAGGGTGCTCGAGCCCGGGCTGGAGGCGGCCGCGGAGCAGGCGCTCACAACGCGCTACGGACTAGGGCGCGAGCTGTTCGAGCGCGCGATGGATCTGCTGCGAGTGGACATGTGCTACCTCGAGATCAGGCCCGAGGCCTGGGCCTAGGCTCGCCTCAGGCCGCCACGCCGGCGAGCTGCCGCGCGGGGCCGGCCGCCCTCGCCGAGCCGCCGCGCACGAACGACGGCGGGGCGATGTCCAGGTAGTGCGAGAAGGCCCACGCTGCAATCCGGCGGCTCTCCATGCTGCGAACCACCGCGGTGGTGGCACGGCTCGGGGTGATCTGCCCGATCGCGCGCTGGACGCCCAGCAGCCAGCTGTATTTGCGCGCGTGGGAGTCAGAGAACGCGCCGTAGCGGGCCAGCGCCTGCTCGCGCGTGCTGCGCCCGTCGAGCACCGCGCGCAGCTCGCGTCCACAGGCGAGACCGAAGTAGAGGGCCGTGCGGATGCCCTCCGCGGTCAATGGGAGACAGTGCCCGGCGGAGTCGCCGGCGAGGAACACGCCGTCCTCGGTCGCGCGGCGCAGCTGGTGCGGGATCCAGTTGCCCTGGTAGCCCTGCGGGGGCACGCCCAGCTCGCGTGCGAGCCTGACCGTCGGCTCCTTGACGTGGTGGGAGGGCCAGAAGGAGCCAATGCCCACGCGAACCTCGTCGTGTGCCGGGAAGCTCCAGCCATAGCCGGCGCGGATGCAACGGGGATCGATCCACAGCTCCATCTCCTCGCCGCGGCCCTGGGGGTGGACCTCCAATCCTCTCGACAGACGCGCATCCGGGGGCTGGATCGGGGTCGCGTTCGAGAGCACGCGCCGCCAGCCGAGGGCGTCGACGATCAGCGGCGCTCGCAGCTCGCCGCGGTCGGTCTGCACCGTGTGGCCCCGCCGCCCGGTGACGGTCGCGGTATCGAACTCGATGTCGGGCGAGGAGACCTGGCTCCACATCAGGGCGCAGAGCTCGCGGTAGTCGAACGTCGAGAACGACCACGGGAGCCTCCAGCGCGAGGTCCGAAAGGGCGTGTGGACGACGATCTCCTCGAAGCTCTGGCGTAGCGAGCCCATCAGGTCCAGAGCTTCGAGCCACTGCGTGGGCATCGCGCAGGCCGAGGTCTGGCGCTCGCCGATCTCGTATCGGTCGATCACGAGCACCCGCGCGCCGCTCCGCGTCAGCTCTCGCGCGACCGCCAGCCCGGCGAAGCTGGCCCCGCAGACGAGCACGTCGCAGTCGCGCTCCAAGCGAGTGCGCAGCTCCCCCCGCTTGGTCGCTCGAACAGGCATGTGCCCCGCAATGATACGGCTGCGCTACGCTTCGGCCGGTGCAAACACTGATGGAGAATCCTGGGGCCCGCGTGGTCGACGGGTCCAATGGGCTGTTGCTCGAAGTTGACGGCCAGATCGTGCCCAACTACGAGGCCACCTTCCGGGCGATCGAGGAGGGCGAGGTCGTCACCGGCCACGTCGTGCGAATCGACAAGGATGAGGTGCTCGTCGACATCGGCTACAAGTCCGAGGGCGTCATCCCCGCCAACGAGCTGTCGATTCGCAAGGCAGTCGATCCGAACGAGGAGGTGCACCTCGGCGAGGAGGTCGACGCGATCGTCATGACCAAGGAGGACCAGGACGGTCGCCTGATCATGTCCAAGAAGCGCGCCCGCTTCGAGAAGGCCTGGCGTCGCATCGAAACGGCCGCCGAGTCCGGGGAGCCGGTCGAGGGCACGGTCATCGAGGTTGTCAAGGGCGGCCTGATCATCGACCTCGGCGTGCGCGGCTTCCTGCCCGCCTCGCTGGTGGACATCCGTCGCGTGCCCAACCTGGACGAGTACATGGGCACCAAGATCGAGACCAAGGTGATCGAGCTCAACCGCTCGCGCAACAACGTCGTGCTGTCCCGCCGCGCGGTGCTCGAGGAGGAGCGCAAGGAGGTTCGCCAGCAGATCCTCGATCGCCTCCAGCCGGGCCTGGTGGTCGAGGGTCAGATCTCCAACATCGTGGACTTCGGAGCGTTCGTGGACCTCGACGGCATCGACGGCCTGATTCACATCTCCGAGCTTTCCTGGTCGCACGTCAATCACCCGAGCGAGATCCTCAACATCGGCGACACCGTCAAGGTGAAGGTGCTCGACATCGACCGCGACCGCCAGCGCATATCGCTCGGTCTCAAGCAGACCCAGGAGGACCCCTGGCAGCGCATCGTCGACACCTACAACGTTGGCGACGAGCTCGCGGGCAAGGTCACCAAGGTCGTCACCTTCGGCGCGTTCGTGGAGATCCTCGATGGGGTGGAGGGGCTCGTGCACATCTCCGAGCTGGCACCCCACCACGTCGAGAGCCCGCGCGAGATCGTCCACCCGGGCGATGAGATCCGCGTGAAGATCCTCGAGATCGACTCCGAGCGCAGGCGCCTGTCGCTGTCAGCCAAGCGCGTCGAGGACCAGCTTCTGCCCGTGTTGCGTCCGGGCGAGCCCGAGCGCGCGATAGAGGAGGGCGAGGCCGCCTCCGGCGAGTCTGAAGCCGCTGCCCCCGAGGCTGAGACCGGCGCCGCGGACGCACAGGCAGAGGCCATCGAGGTCGACGCTGGCACGCCTGAAGCGACTGCCGTTGAGACTGAGACCGAGACCGCGGCACCCGTAGAGACGGAGACCGTCGAGGTCGAGGCGGCCGAGCCCGAGCTCACCGCCGAGACCGCGGCACCCGCGGAGACGGAGGCCGTCGAGGTCGAGTCGCCTCAGGTGGCCGAGGCGGCCGAGGTTGCGGACGCCCCGGAGGCCGCAGCTACGCAGGACGAGGTGGCCGAGCCCGAGCTCACCGCCAAGACCGCGCAGCAGGACTGACGCGGCCTGAGCGGCTCGGAGACCGTGCCTGCTGCCGTGCCCTTCGTCGGGCTGACCGGCGGCTTGGGCGCCGGCAAGTCCACGGCCCTGGCCGCGCTGGGGAGGCTCGGCGCGGCGGTGCTCTCCAGCGACGCGGTCGTCCACGAGCTCTACGAAGGCGATGAGCTGCGCGCGGCGGTGATCGCCCGTTTCGGGCCCGAGGTGGCGCCCGCCGGGGTAGTCGATCGCGCCGCCGTCGCCCGCAGGGCGTTCGCCAGCGAGGAGGATCGGGCGTGGCTCGAGGGGGTCGTGTGGCCGCTGGTGGGAGCGAGGGTCGCGGGCTGGCTCGAGCAGGTGCGCGCCCAGAGCCCGGCTCCGCCCGCGGCGGTGGTGGAGGTTCCGCTGCTGTTCGAGGCCGGCCTGCAGGGGCTCTACGATGCCACCATCGCGGTGGTCTCCGCGGAGGAGCTGCGGCGGGAGCGGGCCGCGGCCAGGGGACACGCCGTCGTCGATGAGCGCGCCGCGCGCCAGCTCTCCCAGCAGGAGAAGGCACGCCAGGCGATGTTCGTGGTGCGCAACGACGGCACCGTGCACGATCTCGAACGGGAGCTGTCGGCGGTGCTTGGCAAGCTTGGAGAATGAGCCAGCGCGCGCGTGGAACTGGAGCGGCGATCGCAGTCCTGCTGGTATTCGCGGGCCTGGTCGTCTTGGGATTGAACCAGGCGGCGCGCAACTCCGGGCTGCCGCTGAGCGACACGGCCATCATCCGCGAACAGGCGGCCGCCAAGCACCTGGACCCGGCGCTGATCGCGGCGGTCATCTACGCGGAGAGCAAATTCGAACCGCGGCCGTCATCCGCGGGAGCGCAGGGCCTGATGCAGATCCTGCCCGCGACCGCCTATTACCTCGCGCACCTCTCCGGCGGCAGCATGTTCAATGCCAGCGACCTGGCCACCCCGCGCATCAACGTGGCCTATGGCAGCTACTACCTGCGCTATCTGCTGGACCACTACCACGGCAACGAGATGCTGGCCGTGGCGGCCTACAACGGCGGCCTGGCGAACGTGGACAGGTGGGTCGCGCAGGCCAATCAAGCGGGCAGGGAGCTGAGGGCCGGGGCGATCCCGTTCCCGGAGACGCGCGAATACGTGCAGCGCGTGCTCGCCGCCCAGCGCGCCTACCGCGTCACCTACCCGCGCCAGCTCGGGCTGCTGTAGGCCACCGCCCGTCCCCGGGCGGCTCGCTACGGTAGAGGACCGTGCCGGACTTCAAGCTCGACTCCGTCTTCACCCCCACCGCCGATCAGCCGAAGGCGATCGCCGCGCTCGCCGAGGGCATCGAGCAGGGCGAGCGCTTCCAGACGCTGCTCGGGGCGACGGGCACGGGCAAGACCATGGCGATGGCGGGCGTGATCGAGGCGGTTCAGCGCCCGACGCTGGTGATCGCTCACAACAAGACGCTCGCCGCGCAGCTCTGCAACGAGTTCCGCACGTTCTTCCCGGAGAACGCGGTCGAGTATTTCGTGTCCTACTACGACTACTACCAGCCGGAGGCGTACGTCCCCAGCAGGGACCTCTACATCGAGAAGGACTCGGCCATCAACCAGGAGGTCGATCGGCTGCGCCACGCGGCCACCGCCGCGGTGTTCGCCCGCCGCGACGTGATCGTGGTCGCCTCCGTGTCCTGCATCTACGGGCTGGGCTCGCCGGAAACGTATGCGATGAACATGCAGATCCTCAAGCGGGGCGAGGAGATCGACCGCGACCGCCTGCTGCGCAAACTCGTCTCGATCCAATACACGCGCAACGACACCGTGCTCTCGCGCGGCAGCTTCCGCGTGCGGGGCGACACGTTGGAGGTGTTCCCCGCCTACGCCGAGTCGGCCTTCCGCGCGACCATGTTCGGCGAGGAAGTCGAACGACTGCAGCAGTTCGACCCGCTCACCGGCGAGCTGATCGCCGACGACCTGGAGCACGTGGCGATCTGGCCGGCGACGCACTACAACGTCAAGGAGGGCACGATCGAGGCGGGCGTGGCGGAGATCGGACGCGAGCTGAACGAGCGCTGTGAGCAGCTGGAGTCCGAAGGCAAGCAGCTGGAGTCCCACCGCCTGCGCCAGCGCACCCAGTACGACATGGAGATGCTGCGCGAGGTCGGGTTCTGCTCGGGGATCGAGAACTACTCGCGGATCCTCGACGGCCGCAAGGCGGGGGAGCGGCCGTATTGCCTGATCGACTACTTCCCGAAGGACTTCGTCTGCTTCATCGACGAGTCCCACCAGACCGTGCCGCAGATCGGCGGCATGTTCGAGGGCGACCGCTCGCGCAAGCAGACGCTCGTCGACTACGGCTTCAGGCTGCCCAGCGCGATGGACAACCGTCCCCAGACGTTCGCGGAGTTCCTCTCGATCACTCCGCAGCTGATGTTCGTCTCCGCCACGCCCGGCGAATACGAGCGGACGCACTCGA
>DAINPC010000061.1:0-10636 GCA_036743695.1 Solirubrobacteraceae bacterium
CACCCACCTGCACCCGGCGGACATGCGCGGGGCGATCGTCTCGCTCGACCGCTCCAAGCCCTACGGCAGCTGGCGCTGGGGCGGGCCGCAGTGGACGGGACGCACGGGCGCCGGCGCGGCGGGGCGCCTGGCGGGCGTCACGATCGCGGTCGGCGACCCGGCCGCGGTGGCAGCGCGCTGGGGTGAGGTGCTGGGCGTCACGGTGGACGATGCAGGTGCTCCGCTGCTGCGCCTGGACGGCGCGGAGGTCCGCTTCGAGCCTGCAGCGAGCGCGCGCGATGAAGGGCTCGTGGAGATCGCGCTCGAGACCCCGGTCGAGCTGCCCGGCGCAGCGGCGACGATCGAGCTGGGCGGGGTGCGCCTGCGCCGCCTGGCGCCCGGCTAGGCGCCCAGCGCCGCGAAGCGGGGGTCGCGGCGCGCGAGCGCCCTGAAGAGCTCACGAGCATCGAACCCTCCCGGTTCGGTCACCGACTGGGGTTCGCGTGTTTGGTTGCCGCGGCAAGCCCGACGCGAAGCTCGGCGGCGACAGCATTCCAGCTCAAGGCAAGCTCCAGGCGCTGGGACATCGGGCGCCGCCGAGCGGCGAGCACCGCCTCGGCGACGGCGAGCGGATCGCGCACGCCATCCGCGACCGCCCGGTGCGTGGCACATGTTGGCTCTTGCGACGACGCCATCAGATCAGCGTATCGACCCAGGTCCTCGTCGACGACCCGCCGTGGTGGCGGCCTGCGCCGAGAAGCGCTAGGCGCCCAGCGCCGCGAAGCGGGGGTCGCGGCGCGCGAGGAAGCTGGCCACTCCCTCCTGGAAGTCCGCAGCGGCGAAGGAGGCGAGCATCAGGCCGTCCGCCTCCTGCAGAGCATCGGGCAGGGTGCGCTCCAGATCGCCGTATACCTGGCGCTTCATCGTGGCCATGCTCGCCGGCGAGCAGCTCACGGCGAGATCGCGCGCGTAGTCGAGCGTCTGCTCCAGCAGCCTGTCGGGCGGGATCACGCGGTTGACCATGCCCAGCTCCTGCGCCTCCTGCGCCAGCACCACGCGGCCGGAGAGCAGCAGGTCGAGCGCCCGCGCCGGGCCGATCAGCCGCGGCAGCAGCCACGAGATGCCGTGCTCGGCCACCAGCCCGCGCCGGGCGAACGCCGTCGTCAGCTTGGCGCCCTCCGCCGCGAAGCGCACATCGCACATCAGCGCCTGCAGCAGGCCGATGCCCGCACAGGCGCCGTTGATCGCCGCGATGATCGGCTTGGGGATCGACTGCGGGAAGCTCTGCGCCCGGCGCTCCTGGGCGTGGGCCGCCGCCTCGATGCTGCCGTCGCCCATCGCCTTCAGATCGTGCATGTCCGCGCCCGCGCAGAAGCCGCGCCCGGCGCCCGTGACCACGATCACGCGAACCTCAGCCGAGCTGCCGCACTCCTCCAGCATCCCGAAGTACGCATGTTCCATCTCCGCCGTCCACGCGTTCAGACGGTCCGGCCGGTTGAGGGTGATCACGGCCACCCCGTCCTCGATCTGTTTGAAAACGACCTCCGTCATGTGCTGCGCTCCTCCCGCTCGCCCTATTGCCTTCGAGCCTATCGGGCCCGAGTGCCATAGCCTGACCGCCGTGGCGCACTCGATCGAGGCCATCTCGGCGTTTGACCCCGCTGCCGGCGGTGCTGGGCCCAGGGCCCGCTCGGGCCGCTATGTGCTGCTGGACGTCTTCACGGACACGCCGCTCGAGGGCAACCAGCTGGCGGTGTTCACCGACGCCCGCGGGATCTCCGCCGAGGACATGCAGCGCCTGGCGCGCGAGCTGAAGCTCTCGGAGACCGTGTTCGTGCTCGCGCCCGAGCACGACGGCGATGTGGCCATCCGCATATTCACCCCCGCTGCGGAACTGCCCTTCGCGGGGCATCCGGTGCTCGGTGCGGCGATCGTCGCCGCCAGCGCTCTGCAGCGGGACGAGATCACGCTCGAGACCGGGAGGGGGGCCGTCGTCGTGCGCGTGCGGCGCGAGGAGGGCCGGGTGGTCTCCGGTTGGATGCACCAGCCGATTCCCTCCTGGGCGCCCTACGCGCGCGAGGGCGAGCTGCTGCGTGCGCTCGGTGTCGAGCGCTCGGGTCTGCCGGTGGAGGTGTATGACAACGGACCGCTGCACGTCTACGTGGAGCTCGAGAGCGCCGAGGCGGTGGCCGCGCTGGGACCGGACCTGCAGGCCCTCGCGGCGCTCGGGGAGGTGAGCGTGAGCTGCTTCGCGGGCTCTGGGCGCCATTGGAGGACCCGCATGTTCTCCCCGGCCCTCGGCGTCCCCGAGGACCCCGCCACCGGATCCGCGGCCGGCCCGCTCGCGGTGCACCTCAGCCGACACGGGCGGATCGACTTCTGCGAGGAGATCGAGATCAGCCAGGGGAGGGAGATCGCCCGACCTTCGCTGCTGTACGCGTTCGCCGGCGGCTCGCCCGAGCGGATCGAGAGCGTTGAGGTGGGCGGCTCGGCGGTGATCGTCGCCCGCGGCGAGTTCCTGCTGGGCTGAGCGCCGCTACCCGCCGGTCGGGACCTGCGCAGCGCTCGTGAAGCGGCCGCGGCGCAGGCGTTTCTGGCAGGCTCCCCGCCGTGCGCGAAGCCGTCATCTGTGAGCCGCTCAGGACCGCCGTGGGCGCCTTCGGCGGCACCTTCCGCGACGTGGCCGCCACGGCGCTGGCTTCCAGCGTGATCGCGGAGCTCGTGCGGCGCACCTCGATCCCGCCCGAGGCGATCGACGACGTGATCCTCGGGCAGGGCTATCCCAACGGCGAGGCGCCCGCCATCGGCCGCGTGGCCGCGCTGGAAGCCGGCCTGCCGATCGAGGTTCCGGGGTTGCAGGTGGATCGCCGCTGCGGCGCCGGCCTGCAGGCGATCATGCTCGGCTGCATGGAGGTCCAGACGGGCGTGGCCGACCTCGTGCTGGCGGGCGGCGTGGAGAGCATGAGCCAGGCGGAGTTCTACGCGACGGGCATGCGCTGGGGCGTCAAGGGCGGCGGCGTCAAGCTCGAAGATCGCCTCGCGCGCTCGCGCGTGACCGCGGGCGGCGCCGAGCACCTGATGCCCGGAGGGATGATCGAAACGGCGGAGAGCCTGCGCCGCCAGTATGGGATCTCGCGCGCTGAGCAGGACGAGCTGGCGCTGCGCTCGCACCGTCTGGCGGTGGCCGCCCAGCAGGACGGGACGTTCGCCGAGGAGATCGTCGCCGTGACCGTCTCGAGCCGCGGGCAGGAGCGCGTGATCGACCGCGACGAGCATCCGCGGCCGGACACCACGCTGGAGCGCCTGGCGGGACTCAGGCCGATCATGGCGCGCAGCGACCCCGAGGCGACGGTGACGGCGGGCAACGCAAGCGGCCAGAACGACGGCGCGGCCGTGTGCCTGGTGACCCACCCCGAGCGCGCCGCCGAGCTGGGGCTGCGGCCGTTCGCGCGCCTGGTGTCATGGGCGGTCGCGGGCGTGGCGCCCGAGACCATGGGCATCGGTCCCGTGCCGGCCACCCGGCGCGCGCTCGCGCGCGCCGGGCTGACGCTCGCGGACATGGACCTGATCGAGCTCAACGAGGCGTTCGCCGCGCAGGCGCTGGCGGTGCTGCGCGAGTGGGAGCTGCCGGACGGCCTGGAGCGCGTCAACGTCCACGGCTCCGGCATCTCGCTCGGTCACCCCGTCGGCGCCACCGGCGGACGGATCATGACCACGCTGCTGCGCGAGCTGCGCCGTCGCGGCGCCCGCTACGGCCTGGAGACCATGTGCATCGGCGGCGGCCAGGGGATGAGCGCGGTCTTCGAGAGCCTGTCCGCGGAGGGGTCCTAGACGGGGCGGGGCCGGCACGGCGTCGGTATGGTCAACGCTGTGAGCGATCGCGATCTGGACATCGTCGTCTTCGGTGCCACCGGCGTGACCGGGCGCCGCGTGGCGGCCTATCTGGCCGAGCGCGCCGGCGAGACGGAGCTGCGCTGGGCGGCGGCCGCGCGCGACGCGGGCAAGGTGGCGAAGGTGCTGGGGGAGATCGGCGTGCGCGCCCCGGAGACGATCGAGGCGGACGTCGCAGACCCCGCCTCGCTGGCTGCGATGGCCGCGCGCGCACGCGTGCTCCTGAACCTGGTGGGCCCCTACACCCTGTACGGCCGGCCGGTGGTCGAAGCGTGCGTTACGGGCGGCGCGCACTACGTGGACCTGACGGGCGAGCTGCCGTTCGTGCGCTCCATCATCGAGGACTTCAACGGCCCGGCGTCGGCGGCGGGAGTGAAGATCGTCCAGGTGTGCGGCTTCGAGGCGCTGCCGCCCGACCTGTTGGTCGCGCTCGCCGCGGAGCGCGCCCGCGAGCAGTGGGGCGAGGGCCTTGCGGCGGTGGACCTGGAGGTGGCGCTGCGATCGGCGCCGGGACTGCCGCGCCCCTCCGACGGGATGTCGGGCGGGACCTTCCAGAGCCTCTCCGCGGTGGCGGCATCGGACGGCGCGGCGATGATCGCGGACCCGGCCGCGCTGATCACCGACCCCGGCGTGGCGGCTGCCGTGCGCCGCGTAAGCCCCATCGGCCTGACACCCCGGCGCGGCTCGGGCGGCGCGGTGATCGCGCCGATGGCGCCAGCGCCGTTCATCAACCCGGCGGTGATACACCGCACGGCCGCGCTGCTGGCGGCCGTGGACGGGCGCCCGGCCGATCCGTTTCGCTACCGCGAGGGCATGGCGCTGGGCGGCGGCGCCGCCTCGCTGCCCGCGCGCTGGCTGGTGGCGGGAGCCCTGTCGGTCACACAGATCGGGCTGCGCGGCGTGGCCCGTGCCAGGCCCGCGGTCAGGAAGCCCGTGGCCAGCGCCCTGGCTCGCCTCGGCCCGGCGTCCGGCTTCGGTCCCGCGGCGGATCGCCTGGAGGGCTGGCGCTGGAGCATGTCCGTGCACGCGAGCACCGCCAGCGGACGAGCGCTGGACGTGCGTCTGGAGGCGGATGGGCACCCCGGCTACCTGGCGACCGCGAGGATGCTGGGGGAGGCGGGGATGCTGCTGGCCGAGGACGGGGCAACGCCGAAGCTGGCCGGATGCCTGACCCCGGCCGCGGCGCTTGGGACCGCGTCCGTGGGGCGCTTCGAGCGGGCGCGCGTGCGCTTCTCCGCCCCGGCTTGAGGGCCCATCCACCTCGGGACTTCGGGTTTTCACGGTTTCACCTGCCCGCTCGGCGCTATAGCTTGCGGTCATGCCCGAGACCGCTCAGCCCACGGCAGGTGCTCCCGGAGCCGCCCCTATGTTCGCGCGCGCCCTGTGTGCCGTCGACGGCACACAGGGGAGCTTTGACGCTGTCGAGCAGGCCGCTGCCCTCGTGGGTCCCGGCGGGCATCTGACGCTGCTGCTCGTGACCTCGTTCAGGTCCGAAGGCGAGCACCGGTCTCCCGCCATCGGGCCGGCACGGGCCAAGCGGATCCTTGATCAGGCCGCAGCCATAGCCAACGATGCCGGCGTCCTGACGACTGTGGAGGTGGATCCGGCCGCTCCCCCGGCGCATGTCATCGTCGACTGGGCCGCCGAGCAGGACCTGTTGGCGATGGGAGCTCCCACGACGCCGTGGTTCGGCGGCATGTTCACGGGAGGAGCGACCGTCGCGGCGCTCGGGTCGCTCCCTGCGCCACTGCTCGTCGGGCGCCCAACGCCCGGTGAGCACCACATCCTGGTTGCGAGCGACGGACTCGACGGCTCAGACCAGCTCGTGGAGCTGGCCGGACGGCTGGCGCAAGCCCAGGGCTCAGCTACGACCTTGCTGCACGCGGTCGGCCACGAGTCGGGCGTGATACGGCAACGCATCGACGAGCAGCTAGGCAAACTGCAGGCTGCGGCCGGCGCCACGAGCGACGTGCTGTTCGAGGCCGGTAGCCCCCGCACGGTGATCCTCGAGACGGCGCAGGCGGCTGGGGCCTCACTGGTTGTGATGAGCAGCCGCAGGCTGGAGGGTCTGCGCACGATCGGCAGTGTGAGCAGGCGGGTCGTGCACAAGGCGCATTGCTCGGTGCTGCTCGTTCCACCGGAGTACCTCCGAGCCAAGTTCTCCGCATGAGGCCTGGGCACCCGAGCTCGTGAGCGAGGTCGCCGAGCATTTCCGCGAGGCGGTCCATGCCGGCCTGGATGCCGAGCACCAGGAGCTTCTCGGCGTGCCAGCCGCCACCGATGACGCCAGAGAGCTGCGCCGAGTGCTGCTCCTCGCCGACCGAGCCGTGCGCGAGTGGGCGGCTCAGGCCGCCGCGCATGAGCGGCCCGGGCGCCTGACCGGCTACGAGCGTCTTGCTCGGCTGACGCCGGAGCTGGGGCGCGCCGTCCAGGAGGCGGCGATCGCGGAGCAGAAGACGGGCCCTGACGCCGAGCGCGAGCTGATCGCGGAGATGGTCTGGGGGATCGGTGAGCGGCTGGCTGGAATCGACATGCAGGCATCGTTGGCCGGTTCGCAGCACTCGCTCGACCACGTGGCCGTGGAGGCGGCTGAGATCCTGATCGCGGCCGGACGCGTGCTTGGCGATCCCGGCTGGGTCCTCACGCAGGCAGGCGACGCGCTGCACGACCTGACGCGCCATCAGTGATGGCGCCTACGCCGCCCCCGCGGCTCTCAGAGCGGCCTTGCAGGCCTAGCTCGGGGCCGCCGGACGCTTGCGCTTGGCGAGCATGATCCGCTCGATCTCACCGAGCGCGTCGCCCATGTAGAGCGCCACGTGCTGGAGGTGAGGGAGGATGTCGCGGGCGCCGGTGAAACCGAAGTTGAGCGTGTCTGCGTAGCTCACGCAGGTGATGTTCAGCGCGTTGCCGTGCAGCAGAAGCGAGAGCGGGAAGAGCGCATCCAGGCGCGAGCCGTTGAGGTAGAGCGGCTCGGTCGGGCCAGGCACATTGGATATCCCGATGTTGAAGGGAATCGGCGCATGGCCGGCCAGTCCGGCCATCAGCCCGGCGATGTACGGTCCGGCGATCAGCAGCGTGTAGGACGTCCGTGACTCGGATGGGAGCTCGCGCAGGTGGCGCTTTGCCTCCGCGGTCGATCGCTTGACCGCCTCCAGGCGCTCGATCGGGTTGGCGACGTTGGTACCCAGCTCGGCCACCATCATCCCGACCGCGGTCCCCATCGACTGGTCATCCGCGTCGCGGAGGTTGACGGGGATCCCAGCCGTGAGGGGACGATCGGGCACCCGCGCGTGCTCGGCCAGGTAGGCGCGCAGGGCGCTGCCGCTCAGGTACAGGACGATGTCGTTGAGGGTGCACTCCCCCTTGCGGGCCAGCGCCCTGACGCGCTCCAGCTGATACTGCTGGGTGGCGAAGCGCCGCTGTCCGCCGAGGCGTCCCCCCAGCGCCGAGTCGGGAGCGCGGTAGGGCGCCTGCAGCGCGCTGTCGTCAACCGCGGCGCGCGCCAGCTCGAACGCCGCTCGAGAGACGCCGGCCAGGCCGACCGCAGCACCTCGTAGGGCACCGAGCGCGCTGCCAAGCGCCCCGGCGCCGCCGCCCGTCTCCTCAACCGCCTGCGGACGCTCGCCCGCGGCGACCGTCCAGAAGGCGGGCATCCCGCGCTTCTCGGGGTCCGTGGACAGCGTGCGCATGATCAGGCGCATCCCGCTGACGCCGTCGATCAGCGAGTGGTGCATCTTGGTGTAGAGGGCAAAGCGGTTGCCTTCAAGCCCCTCGATCAAGTGAGCCTCCCAGAGCGGGCGATGGAGATCGAGCTGATGGCTGTGCAGGCGCGAGACGAGAATCCCGAGCTCGCGCTGCCCACCCGGGCTGGGTAGCGCGGAATGGCGCACGTGGTAATCGAGATCGACGTCCCGCGTCTCGCGCATGAGCGGTACGCGCGGACCGATGAGCGGTCCCTCTACGAGTTTGAGGTTCCAGGGCGACGGGATCGTGCGCGCCTCTCGCATCCGCTCAAACTCCTGTTTGAGGTAGTCCGCTGGCGCATCCTCTGGCAGCGTGAGCTCGAGCAGCCCGCCGACGTGCATCGGGGTATCGCGCGACTCGAGCGCGAGCCAGACGGCATCCAGTGGGGGAACCTGCCTCATCGCCAGTCCTGCGTCAGGGGGTGGGCTCACATCCGTGAATGGCGAGCCTATCTCGCTTGCGTGCGCCGGGCGGCTCCCTCGACGACGCCGACGGGCGCGGGCGATGCGGCGATCGTGGGCAGCACCAGGACCGACGGATGCTGGGCGTCGCGGAGCAGCTCGATGTCCACCGGGCGCAGCGCTGTCGCGGTGGCGAGGTCCTCGCCGGTGCCGGGGTTGCGCGCGTAGCGAGGATGGGCGCCGGAGCACACCAGGAGGCGTATGCGGTGGCCGGCGGCGAAGCGGTGGCCCAGCGGCCACAGGTCGAAGGCCACGCGCACGGTGTCCTGCGCAGCCGGCTCCAAGCGCCCGTCTGCGACGCGGGCGAGCGCGTCGCAGACGTTCCAGGACGCGTCGGCGGCGTCGACGTCGCACACCCTGGCGAAGAGGTCGAAGTGCGGGGAGCTTGCCCGTACGAACAGCTCGACGCGCACCGGGCCGATCGCCTCCACGGTCTCGGGCAGCGGCGCGGTGGTGTAGGTCAGCACGTCGGGGCGCGCCTCGAGCGGGCGGTTGTCGAGGACCGGCTCGCGCGCGAGCAGCACGGGTCCACCGAGTGACGGCGTGGCGTCGGCCGGGTCATAGCGGTAGCGGTCCCCGCCGTCGTGCTCGCCGGCCGGCTCGACGTCCCGCAGAAGCCCGCCGCGCGCGAGCCACAGCCGGCGCTCGCCCGTTCCCGGCGGCGGCCAGCTGCTCAGCTCGCGCCAGCCGCCGCCGGAACGCTCGCCCGTGACGAACACCCGCACGCTTGACGCCCGCAGGAGCCGGTGATCGTGCAGCAGGTGGGCGCGAAGCCAGCCCAGGCCCTCGCGCAGGCCGGCGGTCAGCAGCCCCGGTGCGGTGTGGGTCCACTGCCCGATGATGAGCTGCGGCTCGCGCCCGGCGGCCTGCAGCGCGGCGAAGTCCTCCAGCATCCACGGCAGGAGGATGTCGTGCCAGCCGCCGAGCAGCTGCACCGGCGCGGCCACCCTGCCGACGCCCGCGGCGAAGTCGCGGGCGGCCCAGTAGGCGTCCCCGCGGCCCGGGCTGGCCAGCGCCTCGCGAAACCACGCGACCTCGGCGCCCGTGGCGCGCGTGTCGAGCTCGCCGATGGGCAGCTGCGCGAACATGGCGGGCAGGCGTCGCAGGGCACGGACCATCGCCAGCGGGGCGAGCCGGCGCTCCTGGGCGGCGACCAGCACCAGCCACGAGGCAGCCGTCTCCAGCGCGAGGCTGCCGCCGGCGTAGGTCTGGCCGTGGAACTGCGAGGCGCTGACCTGGATCGCCAGCGCGGCCAGGTCGTCTCCGGCGTCGGGCGCAACGGCCCACTGCACCAGCCCGAGATAGCTGGGCCCGATCATCCCGATCCGCTCGGCGTGCCAGGGCTGCGCGCGGATCCAGCGCAGCGTGGCCAGGCCGTCGGCGCGCTCCTCGAACGGGCTGAACGCGCCCTCCGAGCCGAACGTGCCGCGCACGCTCTGGACGAGGACCTGCAGGCCGCGCTCGGCCAGCAGCCGTCCGAAGATCAGCCCGAAGATCTGCCGGCGCCCGTAGGGCGAGCGCACCAGCACCGTCGGCTGGCGCCGATCGCGACTCGCGCGCGCGACGTAGCGGTCCGCCAGCAGCACCGCGCCGTCGTCCATCGCGACGCGCAGGTCGCGCTCGCAGAGGACATCGCGCGTCTGCGCGCGGGGGAGGCGCATGCGCCGGGCGATGACCGCGCTGGGGAGGGTCATGCGGGCAATCGTATGGCGTCGGGCGCGAGCGGCCCCGAGGGTAGCGCTGGCCGGCCAGGGCGCCGAGCGACCACGTGTTCCCCCTCAGCTGACGGTGATCGCGCCGGCCAGCCGCGCTGCGGACTCAGGATCGTGCGAGGGGAGGAACACGGTGGGGTGCTGCGCGCAGTGGGTCATGATCGTTTCGAGGGTCGCGACGTGCAACTTGGGGTCGGGTCCGACGGCGTCGGCACGCCGGGCGAGCAGCTGCTCGAGCGTGTCGGTGACGTCGCCGGCCAGCATCACGTGGCGGCCGGAGTCCTCCACGCAGATCACCGAGATGTGCCCGGGTGTGTGCCCGGGGGTCTCGACGGCGACGATGCGCCCGTCGTCGCTGAGCGCGCGGCTGCGCTGGAACGCGCCGAAGGGACCGCCGTCGAGCGCGAACGGCCGCGGAGCGAACCCGGCCGGCAGCGGCTGGCGCAGGACGCGGCGCATCAGCCGCGGGAAGGCGGTCGCGACGAACTGCAGCTCGGCGTCGTTGATCCGCACCGGCGCGCGCACGTGGACCAGTCCATCGACGTGGTCGCCGTGGTGGTGGGTGAGCACGACCTCCGAGACGTCGTCCAGCGACACGCCGGCCCCCGACATCGCTGCCGGGAGCTCCTGCTCGCGAGTGACTTCGAAGCGGGCGAACGGGATGTTCCGCGCCGCGGCGGTCTCGCCGCTGTCGACGAGCAGCAGGCGCCCCTCGTGCTCGATCGCCCAGCAGTGGATCGGCAGCGGATCCGACCAGGGGCCGGGCAGGAACAGGGCGAGCTGGCGCCTGGGGCCTTTGCCGGGGAACAGGAACGAGTGCTTGACGCGCACGGTCCCGGTGGTCAGGGC
>DAINPC010000062.1:0-5125 GCA_036743695.1 Solirubrobacteraceae bacterium
TTCGCGGAGGTGCGCTGGCCACGCGGGCGCTACAGCGTGCGCCGCTGGTCGACCGTATTCCCAGTAGGGATGTACGCCGCCTGCAGCTTCGTCGTGGGCAAGGTCGCCTCGGCGCAAGCGATCACCGACTTCGCCCGTGTATGGGTCTGGGTCGCGCTCGCCGTGTGGGCGCTCGTCGCGACCGGCCTGGTACGCGCCACAGCCCGCGCGCTGGGCCACGCACTTGAGCGCCAGGCATCCTCCGGTCGGCCCGCCTGAGATCGGCAGGCGCACCTACGATCCCGCGCCCCGCCGGGCACGGAAAGCGCCCCGCCCACGGCGGATCGCTCACATCTCGCTCTGGCGAGCCGCCATCCCGGTGAGCTTGATCAGACAGCCTGCATGGTCGGGGTCGTGCGGCTCGAACGCGGCGAGCTTGGCGTCGGGCGCCATCACGTCGAGCAGCCCGCGCGTGATGCCTCTGTGCAGCGTGCAGATGACCGGCTGGTTTTCGCGGACAGCATCCCGGTACGGACAGTTGGCCAGGCAAATCGTGACGTGGTTGCCGGTGCGGGCCTGTGCCCGGGGCTGGAAGCCGAGCACGGTCAGCGTTGTCTGAAACGCATCTTCGCCGGTCGTGCCCTGGCGCGAGGCCAGCTCCTGTCCGATCTCACGGCCTGTGGCCTCGATCCCGCGCAGGCCGCGAGGGCCGGATCTCGTCGCGCGGGCGAGCCAGCGCACGAGGTCGGCGTAAGCTTGTGGCGCGCGTCCGCCGGGATGTGCGTCGGGCGCGATCTTCCAGCTATCGCGCGGTCGTCCGCGCGACTGGGGTTCGCTTTCGCGCACGAGCAGCCCGTCTCGCTGAAGGCGCTCGAGGTGCAAGCGCACGCCATTGGGGTGCAGACCCAGTTGCTCGGCGAGCTCAACAGTGCCAGCCGGCCGCCCCAGCTCACCGAGCAGCGTGAACAGGCGCGCCCTCGTGGGCTGGGAGAGCGCGTCATCGCGACTCCCGGTGCGCGGCAGGTCGATCATATCCCCTCCCAGTTTACACAGACGGACTATGAAAAGCCACCCATGCGTGATACGGTTTCTTCCAGCGACGATGTGAGAAGCTATTTCGAAGGGAGTTCTCCCGATGACCTACCTGATCACCGAGCCCTGCATCGGCACCAAGGACAACTCCTGTGTCGAGGTGTGTCCGGTGGACTGCATCCACCCGACGCCTGATGAGCCCGGCTACGACGCGGCCGAGTTGCTCTACATCGACCCGGCGGAGTGCATCGACTGCGACGCCTGCGTAGAGGCCTGCCCGGTGGACGCGATCTTCGCCGAGGATCAGGTCCCGGACGAGTGGCATCACTACATCGCCAAGAACGCCGCCTACTACGAGCAGGTCAGCTCATGAGCGTTCGGAGCCACCTCGCTCCGCCCGAGCAGATTGCCAATCACCTGAAGCTGATCAGGATCAACTACTAGCGAAGGACAGCTTCCTTTGTCCGACTACGCGAAGGACGTGCTCGTCGACGCCGACTGGCTGTCAGAGCACTTGAATGACGAGAGCATCCGCATCGTCGAGGTCGATGAGGACCCAGCGCTCTACGCGGAGGCTCACATCCCCGGGGCGATCGGATTCGATTGGCAGAAGGACCTCCAGGACCCGATCCGGCGCGACTTTCTCGGCCCGCAGGCGTTCGGCGAACTGTTCGCCACGCACGGAGTGTCAACCAACCACACGATCGTGCTCTACGGCGACCGCAACAACTGGTTCGCCGCGTACACGTACTGGTACCTGAAGTACTACGGCCACGACCAGGTCCTCCTGTTGAACGGGCCCCGCGAAAAGTGGATCTCCGACGGGCGCCCCACTACGGCGGAGCTGCCGAGCCACGCGCCGGCGAGCTTCACCGCGCACCCCGGCGACGACACCATTCGCGCCCGGCGCGATGAGGTACTCGCTGCCATCGACGCCTCGACGAAGCTCGTCGACGTCCGCTCGCCCGCGGAGTTCGCAGGCGAAATCATCTCGCCTGCCGGCTACGAGCAGGAGGGCGCCCAGCGCGGCGGGCACATCCCCAGCGCAGCCTCGGTCCCCTGGGTGCAGGCGGTGCGCGAGGACGGCACCTTCAGGTCCGCCGAGGAACTGCGGGAGATCTACGCCGACAAGGGCGTGCTGAACGGCGATGACATCATCGCCTACTGCCGCATCGGTGAGCGCTCGGCGCACACGTGGTTCGTGCTGCACGAGCTCCTCGGCGAGGATCGGGTCAAGAACTACGACGGCTCCTGGACCGAGTGGGGCAACCTGGTCGGAGTCCCCGTCGAGACAGGGCCTTAGCCGGCGCCCCCTGCGGCCAATGGCAACGTCCGAGCTCACGACCGCCGTGCTGGGCTTGCCGCGGATCGGTGCAAGCCGCGAGCTGAAGGTGGCGCTCGAGTCCTATTGGGATCGACGGACTCCGGCCAGCGAGCTTGAGCGTGTCGCTAGCGATCTGCGCCGCCAACACCTGAGCAGGGCGGCGGCCGCAGGGATAGACGTCCTACCGTCCAACGATTTCTCCCTCTATGACCACGTGCTCGATACCTGCGTCCTGGCGGGTGCGATCCCGGAGCGCTTCGCCAACCTGCAGATGCCCTCGCTTGAGCGCTACTTTGCCATGGCGCGAGGCTCAGACGACGTGCGTCCACTGGCGATGACGAAGTGGTTTGACAGCAACTACCACCACCTCGTCCCGGAGATCTCCGGGGACACGCCGTTCACGCTGTGTGCCGAGAAGCCGCTCGCGCACTTCCGGGAGGCGCTGGAGTGGGGGTTCTCCACGCGGCCGGTGCTGCTCGGACCGGTCTCATTCCTGCTCTTGGCCAAGCCTGCGCGCCCGGAGTCCCAGCCCCTGGACGCGCTCGAGAACCTCCTGCCCGTCTACGAGCAACTGCTCTGCCTCCTGCACGCCGCTGGCGTGCAGGAGGTGCAGATCGACGAGCCCTGCCTGGTCACCGACCTGAACGACGCCCAGCTGGTGGCCATCGAGCGCTCCTGGGCTCGTCTGGCCGGTGCAGCGCCCACCCTTCAGCTCGCACTTGCGACGTACTTCGGCGGGCTTGACGGGGCACTCGAGCGCGTGCTGAGCCTACCCGCCCACGAGTTCCACCTCGACCTGGTGCGTGCGCCCGAGCAACTCGACCGGGCGCTTGACGCGCTCGGGCCGACTGCCCGCCTATCACTCGGGGTCATCGACGCCCGCAACGTGTGGGCCAGCGATCTGCAGGCGATCGTGCGTCTCGTTGAGCCCGCGCTCGTCCGGCTGGGCCAGGATCGTGTGCGACTCGCGCCTTCGTGCTCCCTGCTGCACGTCCCCTATTCGGTCACGCGCGAGCTGCGCCTCGACAGCGAGCTAAGGATCTGGCTCGCCTTCGGGGAGGAGAAGCTGCACGAACTGCAGACGGTGAAGGAGGCGCTCACCTCAACTCCGACCCGTTGGCGCGACGTGCTGGCGACCAACCGCAAGATGCTCGACGCGCGCAGCGCCTCGCGACGCGTGCACGACGCTGAGGTCGCGGCACGGCTGGCCAATGTCCGCGACGCCGATCTTCTGCGCCGCTCGCCATATGGCCAACGCGCACAGGCGCAAGCCCAGGCACTGGCGCTCCCGGATCTGCCCACAACCACGATCGGCTCCTTCCCGCAGACTCAACAGATCCGAGCCGCGCGACGCCAATGGGCTGATGGGACGCTCGACCCGCAGGAGTACGACCACTTTCTAGAGCAGGAGATCCGCACGACGATCGAGCGCCAGGAGCAGCTTGGTTTGGACGTGCTCGTCCACGGCGAGCCTGAGCGCAGCGACATGGTCGCCTACTTCGCCGAACAGTTGCGGGGTTTCGCCGTAACCGAGTTCGGGTGGGTGCAGTCATATGGCTCACGGTGCGTGAAGCCGCCAATCCTTTTCGGCGACGTCTCTCGTCCACACCCGATCACTGTGCGCTGGTGGCGCTTTGCCCAGGGTCTGACCACCCGTCCCGTCAAGGCGATGCTCACCGGTCCCGTCACCATGCTGGCCTGGTCCTTCGTGCGCAACGACCAGCCCACCGAGGTCACCGCCCGCCAGCTTGCTCTGGCGATCGGCGACGAGGCGCTGGACCTCGAGCGGGCTGGCGCTCGCATCATCCAGATCGACGAGGCGGCGCTGCGCGAGTGCCTGCCCCTACGCCACGCCGCGCAACCCTCCTATCTACGCTGGGCGGTCGACTGCTTCCGCCTCGTGTGCGCCGCCCTCCACGACTCGACCCAGGTGCACGCACACATGTGCTACTCGCAGTTCAACGAGATCGTCGAGCACATCGCGCGCATGGACGCCGACGTCATCTCGATCGAGGCCTCACGCTCGAACATGGACATTCTCCACGCCTTCCACGACTTCTCCTATCCCAACCAGATCGGTCCCGGTGTCTACGACATCCACTCACCGCGCGTGCCGTCCATGGAGGAGATCGCGGCGCTCCTGGCGCGCGCCGAGCAGCACATCCCGCGTGAGCGCCTTTGGGTCAACCCCGACTGCGGCCTGAAGACCCGCACCTGGGAGGAGGTCGCGCCGGCGCTGGAGCACCTCGTCACCGCCGCTCACCGCCGCCGCGCCGCGCCACCGAGCCACCTCGCAGGGGACCGTTATCCCGCTAAGGGTTATGACAACCGCCAGAACGGCTCTGTAGAGCCAAATCTTACTTGAGATGAAGCCCACAGCGCGATTGCACTATCAATCCCAACGTAGCGCGGAAGCGGACCATCGGGCGTAGAAACGCGCACCCCGGTCGGGGAGAGTTCCCGATGTGCCGGCTCTGGGTCGGGTGTATCTTCGAGTGTGCTGGTATGCCGTGACAGGCGCACCGGAACAGAGCAGGTGCCTATCACTGAACCCAGGCACACCGACCAAAGGTAGGCTCCCGAGATGAAAGCACTTGTTTACCACGGCCCCGGCCAGCGAGGCTGGGACACAGTCGATGACCCCACGATCCTCGACCCGACCGACGCGATCGTACGGATCGACACCTCGACGATCTGCGGGACCGACCTGCACATCCTCAAAGGGGATGTGCCCGAGACCACGCCGGGCACCGTGCTCGGTCATGAGGCCGTGGGAACGGTGCAGGAGGT
>DAINPC010000062.1:5225-10515 GCA_036743695.1 Solirubrobacteraceae bacterium
AGACCACGCCGGGCACCGTGCTCGGTCATGAGGCCGTGGGAACGGTGCAGGAGGTGGGAGCTGGGGTGAGTACGGTCGCCGAGGGCGACCGGGTGCTGATGTCGTGCGTCAGCTCCTGCGGGCGCTGCCGCTACTGCAAGGAAAGCCGCTACGGACAGTGCCTGGGCGGAGGCGGCTGGATATTCGGCCACTTGATCAATGGGCTGCAGGCCGAGTACGCGCGCGTGCCCTTCGCCGATAACTCCGTATACAAGATCCCCGAGCAGCTCTCAGACGAGCAGGTGCTGTTCCTTGCCGACATCCTTCCGACCTCCTTCGAGGTCGGCGTGCTCAACGGCATGGTCGCACCTGGAGACGTCGTGGCGATCGTCGGCGCCGGGCCGATCGGTCTCGCCGCGATCCTAACCGCGAGGCTGTACACGCCCGGCCGGATCGTGGCGATCGACCTCGCCGACAGCCGGCTGGACAGCGCCCGCCGGTTCGGCGCGGACACGACGATCAACAACGGCAGCGAGGACGCCGTCGCGCGGGTCATGGAGCTGACCGACGGTCTTGGCGCCGACGTCGCGTTCGAGGCGGTGGGTGTGCCACAGACCTTCGAGCTGGCGGCCGAGCTGATCCGCCCCGGCGGGCGCGTGGCGAACATCGGCGTTCACGGCCAGTCCGCCACTTTGCATCTGGAGAAGCTGTGGATCCGTGACGTCACAATCACGACGGGGCTGGTCGACACATTCAGCATCCCCCAGCTGATGAGGCTGATCTCAAGCGGTCGCCTGGACACGTCGCTGCTGGCCACGCATCGCTACCCGCTCGGCGACACGATGGCCGCATACGACACGTTCTCAGACGCGGCGAACACCAATGCGCTGAAGGTCGTGCTCCAGGGTGCGAACGGCAGCTCGCCGGCCGCCGAGATAGAGCAGAGCGCGACCATGGCGTGAGAAGTGAGACGACACTCCACGCTCGACTACCTCTCCCTGAGTCATCCACTCAGGGCGTAGATTGAAGGGCGTGGCTACGCGACCGCGGCGATTTCAGCGATCCGAGCGCCGCCCGGCACCCGGGCCCGCCGCCGGCAGGAGCGGGCCGTCGAAGGACATCGCGCGGCTGCCGGACCTGGTGCACGGCCGCTCGCGCGCCGGCCCCGTCCGCGAGGAGCGCCCGGTGTATGTCGATCTGCTGCCGCCGTGCAATGCGGCCTGCCCAGCGGGGGAGAACATCCAGGCGTGGCTTGCGCACGTGCAGGCCGGCGCACACGAGCAGGCCTGGCGTGCGCTTGTCGCGGACAATCCGTTCGCCGCGATCCACGGTCGGGTCTGCTACCACCCGTGCGAGAGCCAGTGTAACCGCGCCAACCTGGACAGCGCGGTCTCGATCCACGCCGTCGAGCGCTTCCTGGGCGACCTGGCGCTCGAAGAACGGTGGCTGTTCGATCCTCCGCCGGTGCGCAGCGGCAAGCGTGTGCTGGTGATCGGCGGCGGCCCGAGTGGGCTCTCGGCTGCCTATCACCTGGCGCGGCTCGGTCACGAGGTCGAGATCCGCGACGCGGGTCCCGAGCCGGGCGGGATGATGCGCTATGGCATCCCGGCCTACCGGATGCCCCGCGACGTCCTGAGTGGGGAGCTCGAGCGGATCGCGGCGCTGGGCGTGCGGCTCACCGGCAACCACCGGGTCACGGATCTGGAGTCCGAGCGTCGCGAGGGCGACTTTGACGCGGTGTTCGTCGCGGTCGGTGCGCACTTGTCGAAGCGTGTGGAGATCCCCGCCCGGGATGCGGGGCCGATCGTGGACGCGGTCTCCTTTCTGCGCGGCGTCGCGTCGGGCGAGCGGCCGGCGATCGGGCGTCGCGTCGCGGTCTATGGCGGCGGGAACACGGCGATGGACGCCGCGCGGACGGCGCGGCGCTTGGGTGCGCATGAGGCGCTGATCGTCTACCGCCGGACCCGCGAGCAGATGCCGGCGCATGAGGAGGAGGCGCAGGACGCCGAGCGGGAGGGGGTGCGGATCAACTGGCTGCGAACGATCAAGGCCTTCGAGGGCCCGCAGCTGCAGGTCGAGGTGATGGAGCTAGACGAGTCCGGATTCCCGCAGCCCACCGGGCGGTTTGAGACGCTGGCCGCGGACACCGTGATCTTGGCACTCGGCCAGGAGACCGACACCGCGTTCCTGCGGGCGGTACCGGGGGTGGAGTTCGAGCCCGACGGCAGCGTCCGCGTGTCCAGGTCGCTGATGACCGGGTGCCCGGGCGTGTTCGCGGGCGGGGACATGGTGCCCGCCGAGCGCACGGTGACGGTCGGCGTGGGGCACGGCAAGCGCGCCGCGCGGGAGATCGACGCGTGGCTGCGGGGCGGGGAGCTGGAGCGCCCGCCGAAGCACCCGCTGGCCACGTTCGAGATGCTGAACCTGTGGTACTTCGGTGATGCCGCCCGTCGTCGCCAGCCCGAGCTCGAGCCGGCCGAGCGCGTCGCGGGCTTCGAGGAGGTGGTCGGCGGCCTGTCGGCGCTGGAGGCGACCTTCGAGGCCAACAGGTGCCTGTCGTGCGGGAACTGCTGCGAGTGCGATGGGTGCCTGGGTGCGTGCCCGGAGGACGCGGTGATCAAGCTGGGTCCGGGGCTGCGCTACCGATTCGACTATGACCGCTGCACAGGCTGTCGGGCGTGCTTTGAGCAGTGTCCGGTGCACTCGATCGAGATGTTCCCGGAGCCACGCTGATGCGCGTGACGATCGACGGCAACGAGGCGGCGGCGTCGGTCGCCTACCGCTGCAACGAGGTCTGCTGCATCTACCCGATCACGCCGTCCTCGCCGATGGCCGAGCTGGCGGACGAGTGGTCGAGCCGCGGGCAGGCCAACGTGTGGGGCACCGTGCCGGCCGTGGTCGAGATGCAAAGCGAGGGGGGCGCGGCGGGCGCGCTGCACGGCGCGCTTCAGGGTGGGGCGCTGGCGACGACGTTCACGGCCTCCCAGGGCCTGCTTCTGATGATCCCGAACATGTACAAGATCGCCGGCGAGCTGACCGCTGCGGTGCTGCACGTGGCCGCGCGCTCGCTGGCGGCGCAGGGGCTGTCGATCTTCGGGGACCACTCCGACGTGATGGCTGTGCGCCAGACGGGGTTTGCGCTGCTGGCGTCGGCGTCGGTGCAGGAGGCCCACGACCTGGCGCTCGTGGCGCAGGCGGCGACGCTTGCGACCCGGGTGCCGTTCCTGCACTTCTTCGACGGGTTCAGGACCTCGCACGAGCTGAACACGATCGAGCTGCTCACCGACGAGGACGTGCGGGCGCTGGTCCCCGAGCAGCTGGTTCGCGAGCACAGGGCGCGGGCGCTGTCGCCGGAGCACCCGTTCATCCGCGGCACGGCGCAGAACCCGGACGTCTACTTCCAGGCGCGCGAGACCGTCAACCCGTTCTACGCCCGCACGCCGGAGGTGGTGCAGGGCGCGATGGACCGGCTCGGCCAGCGCACCGGCCGCCGCTACCGGCTGGTCGACTACAGCGGGCACCCCGAGGCCGAGCGGGTGCTGGTGGTGATGGGCTCGGGCGGGGAGACCGCGCGCGAGACCGTCGCGTTCCTGCAGGCGCGTGGCGAGCGGGTCGGCGTGGCGCAGGTCAGGCTCTACCGACCGTTCCCCGCGCGAGAGCTCCTCCAAGCGCTGCCCATGAGCGTGCGGCGCGTCGCCGTACTCGACCGGACCAAGGAGCCGGGCTCGCTCGGTGAGCCGCTGTTCCTCGACGTGCTGGCGGCGCTGAGCGAGTCGCACGCCGATGGTGAGCGCGAGGTGATGCCGAGGGTGATCGGCGGGCGTTACGGCCTGTCCTCGAAGGAGTTCACCCCGGGGATGGTCGCCGGGGTGCTCGAGGAGCTGGAGCGCGGGCCCCGGCGCCGGTTCACGATCGGGATCAACGACGACGTGTCCGGGACTAGCCTCCCCTATGACGCTTCGCTGGACATCGAGCCACCTGACACCGTGCGGGCGGTGTTCTTCGGCCTCGGTGCCGACGGGACGGTCGGGGCGAACAAGAACACGATCAAGATCCTGGGCTCCGAGGAGCGCCTGCAGGCCCAGGGCTACTTCGTGTACGACTCCAAGAAGTCGGGGTCGCAGACGGTGTCGCACCTGCGCTTCGGGCCGCAGCCGATCAGGGCGCCCTACCTCGTCTCGCAGGCGAGCTTCGTCGGGTGCCACCACTTCGGTCTACTCGAGCGCACCGAGGTGCTCGAGCGGGCGGCGCCCGGCGCGAGCCTGCTGCTCAATACCCGTCATCCCCCGGATCGGGTTTGGGACGCGTTGGCGCGCCCGGTCCAGGAGCAGATCCTCGCCAAGGCGGTCGAGCTCTACGTGATCGACGCCGGCCGGATCGCGCGCGAGGCGGGCCTCGCCGGGCGGGTAAACACGGTGCTTCAGACCTGCTTCTTCGCGATCTCGGGCGTGCTCGAGCGCGAGGCTGCGATCGAGCGGATCAAGGCGGCGATCGCCAAGAGCTACGGCAGGCGCGGCGCCGAGGTCGTGGAGCGCAACCAGGCGGCAGTCGACCGCGCGCTGCAGGGGCTTCACCGGGTGGCGTTGCCCGCCCTGGTGACCTCCACGCGCGAGCTCCCGCCCGTTGTGCCGGAGAGCGCGCCGGAGTTCGTGCGCACGGTGACCGCGACGATGATGGCGGGCCGCGGCGACGAGCTCGCGGTGAGCGCGCTGCCGGTGGACGGCACCTACCCCAGCGGCACGACGGCCTATGAGAAGCGCAACATCTCCGATCTGGTCGCAGTCTGGGACCCGGAGCTGTGCATCCAATGCGGCAACTGCAGCTTCGTCTGCCCGCACAGCGTGATCCGCTCCCGCTACTACGCGCCCTCAGAGCTGGATGGCGCTCCCGAGACCTTCCGCTCGGCGCTCCTGAACGCTCCCGGGCTCCCGGACACCGTTTACACGCTGCAGGTATATGCCGAGGACTGCACCGGCTGCGGGCTATGTGTCGAGGCCTGTCCGGTCTCGGCGGGCGGAGACCCCGTGCACAGGGCGATCAACCTCATCGACGCTGCGCCGCTGTTGGGCGCCGAGCGCCAGAACATCGCGTTCTTCGAGCGGTTGCCGGCCAACGACCGCTCGCGGGTGGACTTCGGCACCGTGCGGGGCACCCAGTTCCTGGAGCCGCTGTTCGAGTTCTCCGGCGCGTGCGCCGGCTGCGGCGAGACCCCGTATCTGAAGCTGCTCTCTCAGCTGTTCGGGGACCGACTGACGATCGCCAACGCGACCGGCTGCTCGTCGATCTACGGCGGCAACCTGCCGACCACGCC
>DAINPC010000063.1:0-10498 GCA_036743695.1 Solirubrobacteraceae bacterium
TTGAGATCCTCGGCGAGCCCGGGCATCAGCACTACAAGGTGCACTGGGACGAACGGCACGAGTCGATCGTGTACCCCGCCGACGGCGTACACATCATCCGCAAGAAGAGCCACTAGCCACGCGCTGGCGCGCTCCGCGCCGCTCGCCCGGGATCGCCCGTCCGCGGCGATCTGCCGGCCCAACGAGCGACGAGAGGCAGGAGCGGCGCCCCCCGCGCCTCCAATGCACCACTGCCACATCGTGGAGCACGAGGACAACGACATGATGGAGCGGTTCGTGGTCCAGCCTTGACGGGGAGGCGGGGCTGTCGTTCGCTGGTCCCAGTACCGCAGGCCAATCCGACCGAGACCTGCAAGCTACGGCAGGCGGTTGATGCCGACCGGTTCGTCTTCCACCGACATGCCGATCGTGGCGGTTGGGGAGCATTCCTGTTCGATTTCTTTGAGCTTCTGTTCCAGTTCGGACTTTAGGCTTTCAGCTCTGAAAGGGTGGACCGCCCTGTCGCCCTTGGCGTTCGAGACGACCTTCCGTGGCCGCGTCCCCCACCCCGTCGAAATATTCGTTCAAGACCTGCTGAAACAGGGCGTTATCCGGTGCCACGCGGGCGAACAGGGTCATGGACGACCGGAGCTTCATGGCGTCCGTTACGCCAAAGATGTCCTTTGCGGTGCGCCCGGTGACCTCGGTGAGGATGTGGGTGCACTCGATCAGCCGGGACCCGAGGACGGGATGTTCGAGATAGGCCTCCGCTTCAGCGAGCGACGTGATGGCGTAGGTCCTTGACATCGAGCTCTGGCCCAGGCCCGAGATCTGAGGAAACACGAACCACATCCAGTGGCTCACCTTGCGACCTGCACGCAGCTCGGAGACGGCTGCAGCGTAGGCTCGTCCTTCGTCCTGAGCGATTTCGAAGCGCCTGAGCCCGAACGGGTCGTTCATGTGAGAGGGACGTTATTCCGCTCCGTCGGTTGGCGGGGGCGCTGCTTGCGTGTCTTCCTCGAGGGCTGGTCCGGACGGAAGCGCGAGTAGTGCGAACAGCGCACCGGCGAGGGCGACAATTGCCGCTGCGAGCAGTCCGAGGCCCATCCCGCTGATGAACGCCGAGTGGGCGAGCCGGGCGAGGAGCTGGCCGGTGGTCCCACCGATCTGCTTGACTGCCCCGAGGGCGCCGCCGAGTGATCCGCGGATGGTTTCCTCGACCGCGTGCGGGACATGGTAGGGCGCCAGCGCGCCAGAGATCCGGTGCTGGTAACGGGTGGAGAGCAGGCTCCCGACGACCGCCACGCCGAGTGCGCCGCCGACTTGCATGAACGAGCCGTTGGTCGCCGAGCCGACACCGGTGTGGGCGGAAGGCAGGGACCCCATGACCGATCCGGTGGCCGAGGGGATGACTAGGCCCGCCCCGACGCCGATCATGACCATGCCCGCCACCGCGCCCCCATAGGTGGTGGCGACGGAGGCGCCGGAGACCTGCCACAGGCCGGCTGCCGCGACCAGCAGGCCGGCGGCCACGGTGAGCTTGGCACCCGCCCTGCGGACCAGGACGCTCGACAGGGGCGCCGCGATCGCGATCGCCCCGGCGGCAGGAAGCACCCGCAGGCCGGCCTGCAGGGGGGAGTAGCCGAGCTGGAATTGCAGGAACTGGGTCAGCACGAACAGCGAGCCGTACAGCCCGAAGGCGAGCAACCCGTTGCACATGACGGCGGCTGAGAACCTTCTGGCGACAAAGAACCGCAGGTCCAGCATGGGATGGGAGCTGGAGAGCTCCCAGGTGACGAAGCCGGCGAGCACAGCGAGGCCGCCGGCGCCGACGCCCAGCACGAGCCCCGAGGACCAGCCGTGCACCGGCGCCTCGATGATGGCCCAGAGCACCAGTCCCAGCCCGACGATCGACAGCGCCGAGCCGCCCGAGTCCATGCGCTTGGCCTCCGGATCTCTCGAGTCGGGCACCAGCGGGACAGCGAAGAGCACGCCGAGCAGGGCGACCGGCACGTTGATCAAGAACACCGAGCCCCACCAGAAGTGCGCGAGCAGCAGCCCTCCGACGATCGGACCGAGCGCGACCCCTGCCCCGCTGGTCGCCGACCAGAAGCCGAGGGCGCGCTGGCGCTCGCCCCGGTCGGTGAACGTGTTGGTGATGATCGAGAGCGTGGACGGCATGATCAGCGCCGCGCCGATCCCCATGCTCGCCCTGGCCGCGATCAGCAAGCCGACCGACCCCGAGAAGGCCGCCCACGTGGAGCCCGCGGCGAACGCCAACAGGCCGGCAACGAACGTCCGCTTGCGCCCCACGCGATCGGCGAGGCTCCCCGCCACGAGTATCAGTCCCCCGAAGACGAGCGCGTAGGCATCGACGATCCACTGCAGCTCGCTCGTGGTGGCGTGGAGCTTGCGGACGAGCGTCGGCAGCACCACGTTGAGGACCGTGTTGTCCAGCGATACGATCAGCAGCGGCACGCACAGCACGGCGAGCGCCCACCAACGGCGCGGCGGCGCGGTCGATGTCGAGCCTGCTCCCCGCCCCGTGGCGGTCCCAGACTGCAGCGGTGCTCTTTCCAGTCCGGCGCGAGCCACGTCGGGAATACTCACGCCGCGCGGCACCTGCGTCATCGGTACTTACACGCACACGGGCGCTAGGCGAGCTACGGAGACGCTCGGGCGAGCCTGAGGCGCTCCATCTGCGCTCCGACTGCCGGCGCGGCGAGGACCGGTCCTACGGCTCCAGCCGGTGCGGCCCGCGATAGAGGAAGGTGACCTCCCTGACGTTCTCCTGCCCGAGCATCTGCATCAGCAGCCGCGTCAAGCCGAACCCGAAGCCTCCATGCGGAGGGGCGCCGAAGCGGAAGAAGTTGAGGTAGTACTGGATCGGCCCGACGTCCACGTTCTTGTCGGCTGCCTGCGCCAGCAGCTGCTCGTAGCGGTGCTCGCGCTGAGCGCCGGTGGTGAGCTCTATGCCCTTCCACAGCAGGTCGAAGCTCCTGGTGAGAGTGGGATTCTCGGGGTGGCGCATGTGGTAGAAGGGCCGCAAGGTGGTGGGGTAGTCGGTGACGAAGGCGAACTCGTGCCCGTGCTGCTCCTCGATCAGCGCGGACAGCGCGCGCTCGCTCGGCGGGTCGAGGTCGTGGCCTGCTCCGGGCGCATCGTGGCCCGCGTCGCGCAGCAGCTGCTTGGCGTCCTCGAGCGTGACCCGCGGGAAGGGGAGCGACGGCACGACGAGCTCCGTCTGGAACGTCTCTTCGATGAGCTGGCCGTGCGTGTCCTTGACGGCGGCCAGCACGTGCGCCAGCCAGCGCTCCTCGAAGGCCATCACGTCCTCGTGGGAGTCGATCCAGGAGATCTCCACGTCCACGCTGGTGAACTCGGTGTCGTGGCGTGAGGTGAACGACGGGTTGGCGCGGAACACGGGTCCGACCTCGAACACCCGCCCGAAGCCCGCGGCCATGGCCATCTGCTTGTAGAACTGCGGCGACTGGGCCAGGAAGGCCACGCGATCGAAATACTCCACCTTGAACAGCTCAGCACCGGACTCGCTGGCGGAGCCCATGAGCTTGGGGGTGTGCAGCTCGATGAAGCCCTCGCCGCGCCAGAGCTCGCGCATGGCGTGCTCGGCCGTGCTCTGCACCTGAAAGATCAGGCGCCTGTCGGGGCGACGGAGGTCCAGGTAGCGCCAGTCGATCCGCTTGTCCAGCGCGGAGTCCGGCGCGATCGGCACCTCCGGCTCGGCCAGCGAGTCCACCTGCAGGCCCTCCAGCTTCAGCTCCAGGCCGCCCAGCTTCACGCGCTCGTCCGCCACCGCGGTCCCCATGACCGTCACAGCCGACTCCGCCGTCAACGCACTCACCGCCTCGTTGAGCTCGCTCGGCGGCTCCCGCTTCGCCAGCGCCACCTGCGCCAGCCCCGTTTCGTCGCGCACGATCACGAACTGCATCCGCTTCTGGTCGCGCACCGTCTGCACCCAGCCGCGGATGCTCACCTGCTCGCCGACCTTCCCGGGCAGCTCCTCTATGAGTGTTCTGCTCACGCCCGGCACCCTATCCGAGCGCCTAGCCCGCCTCCTCCTCGGGCGCCAGCTCCACCTCGACCGCGAACTCGCCGTCGGCGACCGGCTCGAGCAGCTCGATCGCCCCGGCCAGCAGCAGGTCGCCCGACCCCAGCTCCAGCGCGCGCAGGCGCTCAGCGGTGTCGCGCACCACCACCCGCGCCACCGCCGCGCGCATCGGTCGGCGCGCCTGGGACTTGGCCTTGCGCACCTCGCTCAGCACGTCCGCAGTCACGTCCAGCGCCACGTCCTCGCGGGCACGCGCCTCGGCGTCGCTGCGGGGGCCGGCCTCCCCACCGCTCGCTCCATCCCCAGCCGCGGCCGCAACCCCAGCCCCAGCCGCAGCCAGCTCGTCGGCGTCCGGCCACGGCGCGCGGTGCACGGAGCCCGCCTGCCACCACGACCACACCTCCTCGCACACGAACGGCAGGAACGGGGCGAGCAGCCGCTGGAAGACGGACAGCGACAGGCGCAGGGCGAGGCTCACAGAGGCGCTCACCCCGGGGTCGGGGTCGTAGCGGCGGCCCTTGACGAGCTCCAGGTAGAAGTCGCAGTACCACCAGAAGAAGCTCTCCGCGCGCTCCAGCGCGCGCGCGTAGTCGTAGTCCTCGAAGCTCGCCGTCGCCTCTCCCACCACGCGACCCAGCCGCGCGATCAGCGCGCGGTCCATCGGGTGGCTCAGCGCCTGGCCCGGCAACGGCAGGTCGGTGAGCGCGAACTTGGAGGCGTTCAGCAGCTTGACCGCCAGGCGCCTGCCGACCTTCATCTGCTTGGCGTCGAAGGCCGTGTCCGTTCCCGGCCTGCCGCTGGCCGCCCAATACCTGACCGCATCCGCCCCGTACTCCTCCAGCAGGTGCATGGGCGTGACGACGTTGCCCTTGGACTTGGACATCTTCTTGCGGTCCGGGTCCAGCACCCAGCCGGAGATGGCTGCGTTGCGCCACGGCAGCTCGTTCTCATCCAGGTGCGAGCGCAGGATGGTGGAGAACAGCCACGTCCTGATGATGTCGTGCGCCTGCGGGCGCACATCCATGGGAAACACCTTCCTGAAGAGCTCCTCGTCCTCGCCCGCCTGCCCGGCGATCTGAGGGGTGAGCGAGGACGTGGCCCACGTGTCCATCACGTCCGGGTCGCCCGCGAAGCCGCCCGGCTGCCCTCGCTGGGATGCCTGATAGCCGTCGGGCACGTCCGTCGAGGGGTCCACCGGCAGCTGCTCCTCGCGCGCGGCCAACGGCCGGTCGTAGAGGACGGTGGCGCCCTCGTCGAGCGGATACCACACGGGGAAGGGCACGCCGAAGAAGCGCTGGCGGCTCACGCACCAGTCGCCCGTCAGCCCGTTGACCCAGTCCTCGAAGCGCGCCCGCATGTAGGGCGGGTGCCATTTCAGCTGCTGCCCTCGCGCGATCAGCTCGTCGCGGTGCTCGATCGTGCGGATGAACCACTGCCTGCTGGTCACGATCTCCACCGGGCGCTCGCCCTTCTCGAAGAACTTCACCGCCCGGTTGACCGGCTGCGGCTCGCCGATCAGCTCACCGGAGTCCGCCAGCAGCTCGACGATCCGCCTGCGCGCCTGGTTGATCGTCCTGCCGCTCAGCTCGCCGTAGCTGGCTCGCGCGCGCCCGAGGTCCGCCGACTCCCAGCCGGGCTCGCCCCAGGCCACCTCCGTGAGCCGGCCGTCGGGCCCGAGCACCGAGCGCACCGGCAGCCCCAGCTCGCGCCACCACATCACGTCCGTGAGGTCGCCGAACGTGCACACCATCACCAGGCCCGTGCCCTTCTCCTGCTCGACCAGCGGGTGGGTCATCACGGGCACGCGCGTCCCGAACAGCGGCGTCAGCACCTCCCCGTCCACCAGATCGCGGTGGCGGGCGTCGTCGGGGTGGGCCAGCAGCGCCACGCACGCGGGGATCAGCTCCGGACGCGTGGTCTCGATCAGCGCCTCCCCGTCCCCCCTGAGCACTGTGAAGCGGACGCGGTGCATCGCCCCCGGGCGCTCGCGATCCTCGAGCTCGGCCTGCGCCACGGCCGTCTGGAAGTCCACGTCCCACAGCGTGGGCGCCTCCAGCTGGTAGGCGGCGCCACGCGCCAGCAACCCCAGGAACGACCGCTGCGAGATCCGCTGGGCGAGCCTGCCGACGGTGGTGTAGGTCATGGACCAGTCCACCGACAGCCCCAGCGTGCGCCACAGCGACTCGAACACCTGCTCGTCGCTCTCGGTCAGGCGCAGACACAGCTCCACGAAGTTCGGGCGCGACACCGGCACGGGCTCCTTCTCGGAGGGCTCGCCCGCCGGCTGGAACTGCGGGTCGTAGGGCACGGAGGGGTCGCAGCGCACGCCGAAGTGGTTCTGCACGCGGCGCTCGGTGGGCAGGCCGTTGTCGTCCCAGCCCATCGGGTAGAAGACCTCCATGCCGCGCATCCGCCGGTAACGCGCCACGGCGTCCGTGTGCGTGTAGGAGAACACGTGCCCCACGTGCAGCGACCCGCTGACCGTGGGCGGCGGCGTGTCGATCGAGAACACCCGCTCGCGCGGGGCGCTGCGGTCGAAGCGGTAGACGCCGTCGCGCTCCCAGGCTGCGCTCCACTTCTCCTCCAGGCCCTCCAGCGTGGGGCGCTCGGGGACGGCCATCAGCGAGCGGCGGCGGCTGCCGGGGCAGGTTGGACTTGCGGCGCCCTGGAGTCGATTGCCATCGGGCGCCAAGATAGTCGTTTGCCGCAGCGGCGGCGAGCGCTGCGGGCGGCGCCTGCGCCCTCAGGCGCCTGCGACGTGACAGCGCGACGGCGCGACGGCGACGGCGGCTGCGGCGGCGGCGAAAGCCCGCTCGTCGCGCTCGGCGCTGTGCGACGGGCAGTAGACGCCGCGCACTCCGCCGTCCTGAAGGCCGAAGGCCAGCCACACGTCCTCCTGCCAGGCGATGCGGAAGAAGCGATCGCCGCGATCGCCGCCGCGCGCGAGCTCGCGCTCCCAGACGGCCGCGACCACCTCCGCGGGGATGCTCGCGGAGCACGAGCAGCCGTTGGCGAGATAGCCGCTGGAGACACACCGCAGCCGCTGGCCCGCGACCTCCGCGCCCGCCGCCCCGCGGCGGTCGAGGTCCGCGACCACGTCCGCGAACGCGTCATCCCAGTCGGCGTCCCGGACGTGTCGCTCGAGTGTCGTTGCACCTGCCTGAAGTCCAGTCATGTCAAGCCTCCGCTCGGTCTTGCGCTGAAGAACGCCTGCTGTTGCCCAGATCGGGCAATTGATGTCGTCCTCTGCGGGCAATTCATGTCGTCCTCTTCGGGCAAATCTAGCGCCGACTGATCGGATAGGGCGAATTCTGGACACCTGTACGACGGCCCGCCCGGCAGGCCGCGCCGGGGTCCCGAGAGCCCCGATCGAGCCTGCCCGCCGTGTGCACGAGAAAAATGGACACGCCGTCGCGGCTCGGGTATAGACTGCGCGCCAGTCAGAGGGAGCAAGACAGAGAGTGGGGAGCAGCGTGAGCCAGTCTGGGAGGAAGGTATTGGGGGTGGGTGCAGCGGTGGCGCTGCTCGGCGTCCTCATCGGCCTCTACGTCGCCGAGTGGGCCACCAGCCTTCCCACGCCGGTCGCCGCGGTGAGCGCGCCCGCGTCCAGCGGCGGCACGCAGCTCACGCTGGAGACCGTCGCCGCGGCCGGGCCCAAGTACAGCCCGTCGCACCCCGACTGGGTCTCCTACCTCGTGCGCAAGGACGGCAAGTGGCTGCGCAGCACGATCTACACCGTCCCGGCCAACTCGATCGTGCACGTCACGATCTACCAGTACGACGGCGACAGCGGCCTGCGCAACCCGTTCCTCTCCCAGGTCCAGGGGACGGTCGGCGGAACCGAGACAGTTGACGGCAAGACGGTCAACGCGATCAACCCCGAAGAAGCCTCGCACACATTCGTGGTCCCGCAGCTCGGGGTGTTCGTCCCGCTCCCGGGGGTCGCCGAAGAAGCCAAGAACCAATGCGAATTCGCCCCCTGCGAAGGCGCGGCGCACCGCACCATCAGCTTCAGCTTCAAGACCGGCAAGAAGGGGCGCTACCGCTGGCAGTGCTTCGTCCCCTGCGCCGCCGGCTTCATCGACGGCTTCGGCGGGCCCATGCAGACGATGGGCTACATGGACGGGTACATCAATGTGGTCTAGCCGTGTCCGCTGAGGCGCACCCGGGGACACCGGAGCCCAACCACGCCCGGCGCTTCACGACGATCTGGCTCATCGCGACGGTGATCGCGACGCCACTGGTGATCCTCCTGCTCGGGCCGGAACTGCCGCCGGGCAAGGCCAGCGCCGAGGCGGCGGGACAGGTCACCGACAACACCGTGCTGCTGGGGATGGCCACGCCCGTGCTGCTGCTCGTCCTGATCTACCTCGCGTACGCGATCATCGTCTTTCGCCAGCCCAAGGGCGCCGTACTGGAAGGCCCGGCGGTGCGCGGCGACGCGAGGCTCCAGACGGCCTGGATTGTGATCACCTCGGTGCTCGTCCTCTCGCTCGCTGCCTACGGCACCGTGCGCCTGGAGGAAGGCAACGGCGCCGGCTCGGGCAACGGGCCGACGCCGCTCACCGTGCCCAAGGGACCGAAGCTCCCCGTGCAGGTGATCGCGCAGCAGTGGGCGTTCACCTACCGCTATCCCACCTACGGCGGCGTCGAGACGACGCACCTCGAGCTGCCTGTAAACCAGATGGTCGAACTGCACATCACCTCGATCGACGTCATCCACTCCTTCTGGGCCTACCAGCTCGGGGTCAAGGCCGACGCCAACCCGGGCGTGGACAACGTCGTGTTCGTCAAGCCGACCACGGAAGAGACCTTCGAAGTCCATTGCGCCGAGCTGTGCGGCATCTGGCACGGCGGCATGTTCGACCACGGACACGTCGTCTCCGCGGGAGCCTTCGAAGCTTGGATACGCCAGCAGGAGGCGAACTTCGCCCCTGCCACGAAGGTGCTGCCCCCCTATGCCAAGACCTACTCACCCGAACCGACGAGGCGCGCAGAATGAGCACGACAGCAGCCGCAGCCACCCCCCAGCCTGTCGGGCGCCCGCTCTGGCGGCGGCTGATCGGCTTCAACCTCCTGACAGCAGTGATCCTCGGCGTCGGCGGCTACTACCTCGGCTGGTTCATCGGGCACCAGGTGGACGGCAAAAGCTTCGAATTCCAGGCGGCAATCGACGAGAACGACGTCGCGCTGCTGCTGGCCTATTTCTTCGGCGTGGTCGGGTTCCTGATCGGCCTGGGCTTCGCCAACTACCCGATCTCGCGCCTGCTCGGGCGCCCGGCATCGCTGCGCGAGAAGGAGCAGGAGGGGATCGGACGCTACTTCGGCCTGTGCACCGACCACAAGGTCGTGGGCATCCAGTACCTGATCGGCATCGGCGTGTTCTTCTTCATCGGTGGGCTCAACGCGATGCTCATCCGCACGCAGCTGTTGCACCCAGTGCCGACGTTCGTGGGACCCAACCAGTACCTCGCGCTCGTGGGCATGCACGGCACGATGATGATGGGGATGATGACCTCCGGCATCCTCGGGCCGTTCGCGAACTACTTCGTCCCGATCATGATCGGCGCCAGGCGGATGGCGTTCCCGCGCGTGGAGGCGCTCACGTTCTGGCTGCTGATGGCCGCCGGCTTCATCCTCGTCTCGACGATCTTCTTCGGCGGCTTCCCGACCGGCTGGACGGGCTATGAGCCGCTCAACAACGAGGCCGTCATGGGGATGGACTCCTACATCTGCTTCTTCGCACTCGTGGGCATCTCGATGGCGCTGCTGGGGTTGAACATGATCGCGACGATCATCACGATGCGCGCGCCCGGCCTGACGTGGTCGCGGCTGCCGATCTTCGTCTGGTCGGTCCTCTCGACCTCCGTGCTGATGGTGCTCGCGGCGCCGGTGCTGATCGCCCCGCTGCTGATGGCCGCGCTCGACCGCACGATCAACACCTCGTTCTTCGAGGCCAGCGGCGGCGGAAGCTCCTACCTGTTCCAGAACCTGTTCTGGTTCTTCGGACACCCCGAGGTGTACGTGCTCGCGCTGCCCGGCTTCGGAATCGTGCTCGAGCTCCTGCCGGTGTTCACACGCAAGCCGCTGTGGGGCTACCGCCTGGCCGTCTCGGGGATGCTCGGCGTGAGCCTACTGAGCTTCTTCGTGTGGCAGCACCACCTGTTCGTCAGCGGCATCAACGCCGACCTGCGCCCGTTCTACATGCTCTCCACGGAGATCATCTCGATCCCCACCGGCTTCATCTTCCTGTGCGTGATGGGCACGCTGTGGAAGGCGCGAACGTCCTTCTCCGTGCCGATGCTGTTCTGCCTCGGCTGGGCCTTCAACTTCCTGATCGGCGGGCTCTCCGGCGTGTTCCTGTCGGACACCCCCAGCGACACCGACACCCACGGCAGCTTCTTCGTGATGGCCCACTTCCACTACACGATCATGGGCGGGCTGATCTTC
>DAINPC010000064.1:0-4496 GCA_036743695.1 Solirubrobacteraceae bacterium
TCGCGGCCGGAGGCGGGCAGCCGGTGCGCGGCGGCGTCAAGAACCCGCGCTACGGCGGCTACTACCAGACCACCCAGATCTGGGCCAACAACTCGAGCTGGGGCACCCGCCAGTCGAATCTCGGCACCGGCGGCTCTGCGATCTACGGTTGTCGCAGCCCGGCCGGAGGCTCGCCGTGCCTGGATGCCGACAATCTGAGGGGAGGGTTGGCGTTCTCATTCATCACCACAGGAAGCACAGGCGGATCGATCCTCGTGGGCAATTCGAATGCGGCGCCTTTTACGACCAACGGTCACGGTGTGGCTGCCGGTCTGAACGCCAACTTCCTGCAGGGCAAGCAGGCGAGCGAATTCCAGCTTGCGAACCAGCCTGCGACGAACGCCACTCAGCTCGGCGGCCAGCCGCCCAGCTTCTATGTCAACACCGGACAGCTGCTGTTCGCCGACGTGTCCCCCGGCCCGGCGATCCAGAGCACGCGCGGCGCGACCTCGGTCACCCAGTCGGGAACCGCGTACACGGTCGTGTTCGGGACGCTCAACGTAAGCAAGTGCTCCTACACGGCCTCCCCGCAGGGGGCCGCGCTCACCAGCGGGCAGCTCGGAGTGGCGGCCAACTCGACGAGCGCGAGCGCGGTGACCGTCAGCACCCCGAGTGGCTTCGGCGGCGGCTTCGATCTGCAGGTCGTCTGCTGACGCGGTCGGTCTAGCTGAATCCCGCCGTCTCCCGGGCGGACCCAGCGCAGGGAAAGGCGCGCCGGTCCGTCCGGAAGGCATGTCGCGCTCTTGGCGGGCGAGGCGGCTGCTCGCTGCTCGTCTCCTTCGTTGCTCGACGGCCCGTGGGCCGGGTAGCGTTGCCGAGCCGGGCGCCCACCGCGACTTTGCCCCGGCAAACGGGTATATAGCTGGTATGAAGGCACGCCTTCTCCCGCGGACACGAGGCGCCTCCGGAAGGTTTCGCTTGCCCGCCGTCCTGCTCGCGCTGCTCGCGAACGCTGTCGCGCTGCCCGCCCCCGGCGCCCTCGCCGCCTCCTCCGCGCCGACCGTCACCACGTCCAGCTACTCCAACGTGACCTACTCCTCGGTCATCCTCTACGGCTACGTCGACGCGCACGGGCTGGCCACCAACTACGTCTTCCAGTACGGCACCACCAGCGGCTACGGCGGGCAGACGCCGCTCGCCCCGGCGGGCAACGGGACGATCACGCTCAAATTCAGTGGGGCGCTCTCGGGCCTGCAGCCCGCCACGAGCTACCACTACCGGATAGTCGCGGTCAACTCCGCCGGCACCACCAACGGCCAGGGCCGCACCTTCACGACGGCGAGCGTGCCGCTGTCCGTGCAGATCGCCGGCGTGCCCAACCCGGTCGTGTTCGGCAATCCGTTCTTCGTCGAGGGTCACCTGTCCGGGACGGGCGCCACTAATCACGAGGTCGTGCTGCAGGCCAATCCGTTCCCGTATCTGGGTGGCTTCAAGGATGTCGGAAACCCCGAGGTCACGGACTCGGCGGGGAGCTTCTCGTTCCCGTACGTGGGCCTACTCGAAAACGCCCAGCTGCGGGTCGTCACGGTCGGTAAGCCCGAAGTCGCGAGCCCCGTGGTGGTCGAGAGCGTCGCCGTGCGCGTGAGCTTCCATGCGCGTCCCGCGCGCCGCCGCGGCTTCGTCCGACTGTACGGGACGGTCGCCCCGGCGGAGGTCGGCGCGCTCGTCGGCTTCCAGCTGCTGGCGCCGGGCCGGTCGGTCAACGCGGGCGGCACCGTCGTCAAAGCCGGCACTGCGACCGTCTCGAGCTTCAGCCGCATCATCCGCCTCCGCCGCGGGCTGTATCGGGCGCTGGTCAAGGTCTCCGACGGCGCGCATGTCTCGAACTACAGCGCGCCGATCCTGGTTCGCTGAGCAGTCGGCCTCAGAAGGAGCAGCGCTCGGTCAGCGAGATCGCCCGCAGTGCTCTGCGCGAGTATGTCCGGCGTGCCGCCTGAACGATGCCTCACGGTGCACGCAAAGCCCGGCATGGACGCGGTGTGGGCCTACTGGCGTGACGCCCGCCTCGGAACGGTCCTCTCCGGCGGCGAGAAATGGGTATCCGCCTCTGGGCTTGCCAGCTGTCGCTCGAGTTCCGTGAATGCGTCGATCAGCTCAAGCGCCTCAAATGCCCGGTTGCGACGTCCTATCGTCGTCTGCTTGAGGACTCCTGCGTCAAGCAGACGCGGGATCGCCTCGTTGACGGCCTGCTCGCTTCGGCCGATCAGTGCCGCTGCGGTCTGGACTGTGACGATCGGAGCTCCGGGCAAGGCGCTGAGCAGTCGATCGACGGCCGAATCCGCCCGAACGCGCCCTAGCCGCTCGCGCCACTGCGTCTGGATCTCGGCTACGCGACGCTCGTAGTCCTCCGCGTCGGTGACCGCTCTGCTGGTTGCTGCCGCAAACAGCGCGATCCACGCGTTCAGTCCCTCAAATGCCTCCGGCGAGCTCGCGCCACGGCGATAGCGCGTCGCATTGAGTCCTTCTATGTAGTCCTGTGACCTGGTGGCGAGTATCAAGGACACCGGTGGCAGAGCCAGCGGAGCAAGCCCGCGGCGCCGGAGGACCATGTGGATCAAGGCGCGGCCAGTCCGGCCATTGCCATCGATGAATGGATGGATCGTCTCGAATTGCGAATGTGCCAGCGCGGCTTGCGCCACCGCCGGCAGTGCATCGTCGCTGCAGAAAGCGCAGAGGTCCTCAAGGAGGCAGACGACGCGCTCAGGCGGCGGCGGAACGAAGTCGGCTGAGCATGGGTTGTATGAGCTCCCCCCGATCCAGTTCTGCTGGCGGCGAAGCTCGCCGCCGTAGCGCTTGAGCTGTGTCCCCCGCAGCAGGCGCTCATGGATTGCAAGCAGATCCTCGACCGTGATCGCATCGGCTGTAGTGGCGGCCTCGACCGCCCAGCACATCGCCTCGATGTTGTTGAGCACCTCCATCGCCGTGACGTCGGATGGGTCCTCGCCGAGGCCGTGAGCTAGCTGCGCCTCCAACAGTCGGCGGCTGCCGATTTCAAGGCCCTCGATCTTCGAGGAGGCGACAGCCTCGGCGCGCAGCAGCAGGCGCGCGATTGCCTCGGAGTCCGCAAGTCCACTCGCCGCTCGGTTCAGCCGCTCTACGGCCCGTTCGGCGTCCGCGATGTCGGCTGCCGTCTCGCCGCTGAAGGCGATCGCCCGCTCGCTTAGTCGATCGGGAACGTAGGCCTCGTACTGGCAGCCCCGGCGGGCGCGGCGCGGCAACCCCGAGGACATGTCCGCGGGCCATCGAAGCTTGACCAGCTCAGCCATGAACTCAAGATTACCAGCTAACCTTGACTAAGCACGCCATGACGCTCAAGGTTGCATCCGGGGGTTCGGAGCCATCGTTGGCGTGCCACGCCGACACCAGAGCAAGAACATGACAGCTGGCTCGACGATGAGCTTGCGGCGAACACTGAGAGGTGACGAGGGAGGAATGTCGTTCGACACGAGGATCGGCCACCGTGCAGGTATTCCTTCGAGCCGATCGTCCTGAGCAGCAGCGCGCTCTCCAACCGGCTGCCCGAGGGGCTCTCCTTCAACCTCGGGCAGCCACTGCGGCGTGTTACGGCTTAGTGAAGTTGTGAACCGGGAACTCCTTGATCTCCGGTGGGCCGGGGAACGCCCGATCGCCGAGCTCCTGGGCAGCTGGCATGAGCTGACTCTGGGCGAAGCTGTCGAACGCCTCGCGCGACTCCCAGAAGTCGATCACCCCCCAGCCCCCCTCGATCGGGCCGGCCGAGTGGAAGATCATGCCCTGGGGCGGATCGGCGTCGATGCTCATATGCCCGTGAAGTGCGTCGTACTGCTGCTGTGTGCCGCCGTTGAACTTCGCTCTGATACCGACAGCCATTGCGGCTCCTCTCCTCGGGTGTGTCGAGCGACCATATCCGTTCGTCTCTGGCCCCGCACGACGGGCAGGACGCCCAGCATCCCAAGCCGCGCGGCGCCGCGCTACTGCGCCGGCACCCAGCACGCTTCCGCTCCGGACGACGCTCGAGAGCGCGGCGTCGAGGAGCGTTCGCCGCTGCTTCGACAGGCGAACGCGGGAGTGGCTCGTCGCTCCGATCGGACTGCTGTTGGTCGTCCGAAGCGGTCACGCAGGGCAGTTCGGGGAGACGCGGGGCTACGCGGACGCGAGCGAGTCCATAGGATTGCGATCAAGCCCCGTCGTGGAGGGGGGGACTCGTTACGGAGGATGAACTATGGGACGTAGCACTCGAATCGTAATGGTCGGCGGCGTCGTCGCCGCGTGTTTGGCGGTTGCCGGCCCGGCGTGGGCCGCGAAGACGGTCTGCAGCACCGGCTGCTCGACCACGAGCATCCAAGAGGCGATCACCGCCGCGTCGCCTGGCGCCACGATCACGATCGGCAAGGGCAATTACTACGAGAACGTCGTGGTCACCAAGCCGGTGACCCTCCTGGGCTCCGGTGTCGAAACGGTGATCTATCCGGCCACCT
>DAINPC010000064.1:4506-10029 GCA_036743695.1 Solirubrobacteraceae bacterium
AGCCGGGTTGCCCGAACGAAGGGTCACTCTGCGGCGGCTCGGCGAGCAACATCATCCTGGTCGAAGCAAACGACGTCACGATCCAGAGCGTGCGGCTCGAGGGTGCTAACCCGAACCTGACCGGCGGTGTAGTTGTTGGCGGGGCATCCATCAACGCGCGCAACGGGATCATCACCAACCATGAAGCCGGAACCTTCAACAACCTGACGGTCTCGAAAGTCAAGGTCTCCGACGTCTACCTGCGCGGCATCTACGCCTCCTCGGGCGGGACGTTCAACCTCAACCACGACACGGTCGAAAACGTCCAGGGCGAAGAAGCGTCGATCGCGATGTTCAACTACGGCGGCTCGGGCGTGATGGAAAGCAACAAAGTAACGAGCGCAAACGACGCGATCTCGGCCAACCACTCGACGGGAACACAGTTCCTCGCCAACGTGATCAAGAAATCGGGAAGCGGCATCCATACCGACAACAATGGCGAATCCGGCTCCGCCGACGTGATCAAAGGCAACACCGTCCGCGAATGCAAGGTCAACGGCTACGGGATCTTCGTATTCGTGCCGTATGTCTCGGCGACCGTCGAATCGAACAAAATAAGCGGCTGCTCCGTCGGCCTCGCCGCGTACGGCGGCGCCGTGTCCGGGCAAGGCCCAACGTTCACGAACAACTCCGTCAACGGCACCGGTGCCGCCACGACCGGCACGACGTATGGTGCCTACCTGACGACCGACCAGCTCGGCTACGGATTCGGCAATCTCACCGCCACACTGACGCACAACACGCTCTCGCATTTCAACACGGGCATGTTCGTCACGCAGACCAATCCGACCACCGGCCAGCCAGCCGGTGGCCAGGCGACCATCACCGCGTCCCCCGAAAACTCCTTCCTGGCCAACGGGACGGGAGCAGACGGCGAACCCGGCACCACAGTCAACGCCGCAAGCGATTGGTGGGGCTGCACGAAAGGCCCAAACATGGGCGGGGCCTGCAACACCGCTCTCGGCACGGTGACCTACACGCCGTGGCTGATCGCGAAACCGTAGTAAAGAAGACAGACATCGCTCGGTAGGACACGATCCAGCAGGAGAGCCGCCTATGAGGGCTCTCCTGCTGGACGAGCTGGCTCATCTCGCAAGAGCCGCGTTGCGCTGCGATGGAGCGGGAACCGCGTGACTTAGCGCGGGCAAATCTTCAAGTCTTGTAAGATTCGGGTTCATGACGACTCGGCCGGGCGGCCAATCACCGATCTATGCGTTGAAGGCGGAGTTCTTCCGCGCGCTGGCTCATCCGGTGCGAATCCGGCTTCTGCAGGTTCTGCGTGAGGGCGAGCAGACGGTGGGCGCATTGCAGGCTGAGCTCGATCTCGATTCGAGCACTGCCTCCCAGCAGCTGGCCGCTCTGCGCAAGCAGGGGCTGGTGGAGTCCCGTCGCGACGGGACGAGCGTCTACTACCGGGTCAAGGATCTGCGTACGCTGGAGCTGCTCGAGCTGGCCAAGCAGATCATCTCGGCCAACCTCGCCGAGGGCCAGGCGCTGCTGGACGGGCTCGCGGGCGAGGAGTTCGGCCCCCCCCGCCGCGGTTCGCGGAAGGCCCTCTGAGGTGGGTGTGACCGCGGCGATCGCGCTCGCCGGCGTGACGGGCCTGGCGCTCGGCGGCATGATCGCGGCGTGGCCCGGTCGTGTCAGCCTGGGGCTGGCGACGCAGGCAGCGGGAACGGCGCTGCTCGGATTGGGCGGCGCGATCGTGCTCATCGGTCCTCACGCGGTGGGCGCCGGGTTTCGCAGCGGGATCGCGCCCGCGCTCGGGCTGGATCCGCTGAGTGGGTTCTTTCTGCTGGTGCTCGCCGTCACGGCGGTGCCGGCGCTCATCTTCGCGGGCCCCTATGTGCGCGCCGGGCCTTCGCCGCGCGCGGTCGGCGCGCTCACGGCCGCGTTCCTGCTGGCGCTGGTCGGCCTGCTCGGCGCGCGCGACATCACGACGTTCCTGGGCTTCTGGGAGCTGATGACCCTCGTCCCGGCCGCCGCGATCATCGTGGCGCGGCGCGACTCTCCCGTTCGCGCCGCCGTGTTTGCCTACCTGGCGATCACGCACCTGGGCGGGGCGGGAGTGTGGGTCGCGCTGCTCACGCTCGCCCATCACGGCGCGATCGGCGATCCGGCTGCCCTGGCGCGGGCGGGGACGGGCGCCCAGACGCTCGTTGCCGTTTCGGCTCTGATCGGCTTCGGCACGAAGGCGGGCCTGGTGCCCCTGCACTCGTGGCTGCCGCGTGCGCACCCGGTCGCTCCCGCGCACCTGTCGGCGCTGATGTCGGGGGTGATGATCAAGGTCGCGCTGTACGGGCTCATCCGGGTCGAGTTCCAGTGGCTGGGCGCAACTCCGCGCTGGCTGGGGATCGCACTGCTGGCGATCGGGCTGTGCTCGGCGCTCGGCGGCGTGCTCTGGGCGCTGGTACAGCACGACCTCAAGCGTCTGCTCGCGTTCCACTCGATCGAGAACGTCGGCATCATCGCCCTCGGCCTTGGCGCTTCGCTTCTGTTCGCGCGCGCGGGAATGCGCGAGTGGGCGGCGATCGCGTTCGCGGCGGCGCTGCTGCACGTGGCCAACCACGCGATCTTCAAGGCGTTGCTGTTCCTGGGCGCGGGCGCATTCGAGCGGGAGGTCGGCGCGCTCGACCTAGACCGGCTCGGAGGCCTGCTGCGCCGCATGCCGTGGACGGGTGGCGCGTTCCTGCTGGGTGCGATGTCGATCGCCGGGCTGCCGCCGTTGAACGGCTTCGCCTCGGAGTGGTTGACGCTGCAGTCCCTGCTGCACGTGGCGCTCCAGGGGCCGGTCTGGGTCGCGCTCGCGGGCGCCGTCGCTCTGGCCGGCTTGGCGGCGACGGCCGCCCTCGCGCTGATGTGCTTCGTCAAGGTCGTCGGCTTGGTGCTGCTGGGCCCCCCGCGACGGCCGGAGTGCGCCGTGGCAGTCGACCCGCCCGCTGCCATGCGCGTCGGGATGGGCGCGCTTGCGGCGTTGTGCGTGGCGATCGGAGCGGTGCCCGGCCTGGTGGTTCCCACACTCGCCGCACTGGCGCCGGGAGCGAGCGGCGATGTGCTGGCGCTGCACGCCGGGCTGCAGGTGCCCGGCACCGGATCGCTGCCGGCCCTCGGGCTCGCCCTCGCGCTCGTCGCGCTGGTCGCGCTCCTCTTCCGTGCGCGAGGCACGCGGCATGCCGCGCCGGCACCCAGCTGGGCGTCCGGTCAGGCGCTGACGCCCGCGCTGAGCTGGACGTCGGCGGGCTTCACCAAGCCGCTGCGGATCGTGCTGGAGGCTGTCCTACGTCCCACCCGCGAGCTCGAGGTCGTCGAGGAGCACGGCCTGGTCCAGCGGATTGCCTACTCCAACGAGGTACATCCGCTCGCCGACAAGCTGCTGTATGAGCCGGCGATTCGCGCCGGGCTGCGCGGCGCTGCGCTGGCGCGGCGGTTGCAGACGGGCAACGTGCGCACGTACGCCTTCTACCTGCTCATGCTCGTGATCGCGCTGCTCGCGCTCGTGCGTACTGGGGTGCTCGCGTGAGCTCGGTCGCTGCCGCCGCGCTGCAGCTGGGGGGTGTGGCGATCGCCCCGCTGGCTCCGGGGACGATTCAGACGCTCAAGGCGCGGCTGCAGGGCCGTCGCGGCGCCTCGCCCCTGCAGCCATACCGGGTGCTGCGGAGACTGTGGGGCAAGAGCACGGTCGACCCCGAGGGGGCGGGGCTCTCCTACCGGCTCGCCCCGGCGATCGCAGCAGCGTCCCTGCTCCTCGCGTTCGCGCTCGTGCCGCTCGGAGGGCGCTCCGGAGGGTGGGGGCTCGGCAACGACGCGCTGGTGTTCGTCGGGCTGCTCGCGCTCGCGCGCTTCGCGGTGGCTGTCGGCGCGTGGGATCCGGGCAACGGCTTCGCGCTCATGGGCGCCGCTCGCGACGTGACGCTCGCCGTCTTCGGCGAGGCGCTGCTGATCCTGGCGTTGCTGCTCGCGGCGCTGCCTGCCCACAGCACCGACCTGATCGCGATGACCGATGCGGCCGGGGGCTGGGCGGCCTGGAGCCATACGGCGCACTGGTGCGGTGCGTTCGCGTTCGCGCTGGCCGTCCTCGTCGAGACCGGCCGCCAGCCGATCGACAACCCCGACACCCACCTCGAGCTGACGATGATCCACGAGGGCCCGCTGCTCGAGTACGCGGGTCGCGACCTGGCCTACCTGTCCTGGGTCGCCGCGGCGCGCCACTGGCTGATCCTGACGCTCGCCGCCGAGCTGTTCCTGCCCCACCCGCGCGGGTTTCTCGGCGGCCTCGCCGCGCTGGGCGGCGGTCTGGTGGCGGCGTGCCTGCTGCTGGCGGTGACCGAGACGACACAGGCCAAGATGCGCATCCTGCGCGTTCCGTCGCTGCTCGGCGTCGGGTGCTTGGTTGCGCTCGCCGGCGTCGTCTTCTCGATTGCAGGCGGACCGTGAGCGCGGGGCTCCTCGACCTGATCCTCGCGCTCGGGTTCGGGGTGATCGCGGTGCGTCGTCGGACAGTCGCGGTGGCGCTGATCGCCGCGCAGTCGCTCGCGCTGGGCGTCGGAGCGCTCACGCTCGCCTCGGGGCGCTCCGGCGACTACCTCGTGGGGAGCCTGGTCCTGCTGACGAAGGCAGCCGTCCTGCCGGTGCTGCTGCTGGTTGTGCTGCGCCGCACTCGCGAGTCGGGTCTCATCGCCGCCGCGGCGCCCGGCCTGGTGCGCCTCGCCGGGGCCGCGGCGGTGGCGTTCGTTGCCGTGACGCTGGTTCCGCCGCTCGGGCTCGGCGACGCTCGGGCCGAGCACGTGGCGGTCGCACTGGTGCTCCTGGGGATCACGGTCGTCGTTGCGCGTCGGCCGGCGTTTCTGCAGCTGCTCGGGTTGATCGTGGCCGAGAACGGCGTGTCGCTGCTGGCGATCTCGGTTCCCGGCGGGCTGTCCTACGTCGTCGAGCTGGGGGCGCTGTTCGACCTCGCGCTGGTTGTGACCGTCGCCGCTGCGTTCACCCACCGTATCTACGCCGAGCTCGGGACCGGCGACACCGAGCTGATGCGGGGACTGCATGACTGAGCTCGTCCCAGTGCTCGCGATTCTGGTCCCGGCGCTGCCCTTCGCCTGCGGTGTGCTGGTGCTGAGCACCCGCACACCGCGCCAGGCCGACCGCCTGAACCTCGCCACGGCCGTTGTTACCGCCGCTGCTGCGCTGATCCTCTCTGCGACGCTGCTGGCCCGTGGCGGGAGCGCTCCGCTACGCGGGGGCCTCTACATGCTCGACGGCGCCAGCGGAGTGTTCCTGGCGCTGATCGCGGTGATCGGCCTGTGCAGCGCACTGGTATCTCCCGCCTATCTGCGCACGGCCGGTCGGAGCTGGTTCAGCGCTGGACGTTCGCGCCACTGGTACTACGCCGCCTTCTACGCCTTCTGGGGCGCTCTGCTCGCCGTGCCGATCGCCGGCAACCTCGCGGTCGCGTGGCTGCTGGTGGAGGCCACGACGGCCGCCTCCGCG
>DAINPC010000065.1:0-10003 GCA_036743695.1 Solirubrobacteraceae bacterium
GAAGGCGCAGGCGGCGGGGGGGCGGCCTCGGCCGATCCTCCGCCGGAGCCGCCGGAGGCAACGGCTCCGCTGAGTCCGCTGATGGCGCCGCTGGCCTGCTCGCGCACGTTCGACAGGGAGGTCCCCTCGTCTTTCATGGCCAGATAGCCGCCGTAGGTGATCCCGGCGGCGGCGATCAGGCCGAGCCAGATGCCGATCTTGATGCCGTAGGAGTAGGAGAAGTGCGTCAGGCCGACCGAGCCGCTCGCACCGCCGCTGGGGTGGTGCAGAATGCGGTAGAGGATCAGCACCGTGGAGAGGGCGCCGAGCCCGGCCACTATGACGCTCGGCTGCAGGGGGCTGTTGACCTCACGCTGAGCGGCCGCCAGCCCGGCCACGCCGAGCGCCACGACGATCGTGATCAGCCAGATCCAGCGGCTGTTGCTGAAGCTGTGCCAGCCGTTGAGGCTGCTGCTGAAGTTCGACCCGCCGATCGGCGAGCTGGCGCTGCCGCCGTACCACTTGAAGAAGAACAGGAAGATGAACAGCGCGATTGCGCTGCCTCCGATGATCTGGTCGGAGCGTCGCAGACGACTGATGTCGAGATTCATTGGGTTGGTTTCCCCCCGTGGGTGTGTGATGAGTGCGATCTGCCCCCCCCGGCCTCGCGGGCCGGAGATTGCATCGGTTATGGCAGAGTTCCGCGCGCCCGCCCGCAATCCTGCACGCATGTACGGCTGCGCGGCAGGGCAGCCGAACGCTCCCGCTACGGCCCCGGCGGCGCGCCCGGAATGTCCGAGGGCTCGGGTACGGCGGGCTCGTACAGCGCGGGACGTTCGTCGCGCAGCGCCAGCCACGCGCCGAGCAGGATGGCGAGCGCGCCCGCCAGCGCCAGCCACGCGCCCACGCACAGCGAGCTGGCGTGGTCGGGGCGCTCGATCACCCTGACGATCGCGGCGATGAGGCCGATCAGCCCGAGCAGCACGCTCCACACGGCCGTGGACACGGGCAGGGCGGGGCTGCGCTCGGTCAGCGCGCTGAGAACCATCGCCAGGGCGGCGCTCAACGCCGCCAGCAGCAGAACGATCCCCGGCCCGAAGGTGTCCCACGCGTCGAGCTGCCCGAGCGGCCCTTCATACCAGGGCTCCAGCAGCGAGACGATCAGGCAGATGGCGCCGGCCAGCGCCAGCAGCTCGCCCATGCGCAGGCGTCTGAGACTCATGTGGCCCTCCATCTCGCTTGCCTCATGGCGCCTCCCGATCGGCCTCCACGAGCAGCGCCTGCGGCTGGGCGTGGTAGCGGGCGGCCTGCAAGGTGTTGCGCAACAGGAAGGCGATCGTCATCGGACCCACCCCGCCGGGCACGGGGGTGATCGCGGAGGCGATCTCGGCGACGGCCTGGTAGTCCACGTCGCCGACCAGGCCGCTCCTGTTGCCCGCCTGCTCGGGGGTGAGGCGGTTCATGCCCACATCGATGACCACTGCGCCCGGTTTGACGAAGTCCCGCTCGATCAGGCGCGCGCGACCGACGGCCGCGATCAGGACCTCCGCGCGCGCGCAGACCTCGCGCAGATCGCGCGTGCGCGAGTGGCAGACGGTGACGGTGGCGTTCCGCTCCAGCAGCAGCTGCGCCATCGGCTTGCCGAACAGATTGGAGCGCCCCACCACAACCGCCTCGGCCCCCTCCAACTGCACGTCGGTCTGCGTGAGCAGCTCCATCACTCCGCAGGGGGTGCACGGCCGCAGGCCCGGACGACCGAGCGACAGCAGTCCCGCGTTGACGGGCGTGAGGCCGTCCACGTCCTTCTCCGGGGCGATCATGGCGCTCAGCGTGGGACCGTCGAGATGAGCGGGCAGGGGCAGCTGCAGCAGCACGCCGCTGACGGCGCCGTCAGCGTTGAGGCCGTCGAGCTCCTCGGCCACCTCCTCGAAGACGGCCTCGGCGGGCAGGCGCCGGTCGAAGGGCACCATCCCCACCTCGACGCACGCGCGCTGCTTGCCGCCGACGTAGACGGCGGAGGCGGGATCCTCGCCGACCAGCACCGTGGCCAGCCCGGGCGCGCGACCGGTCTGGCGCGTGAACGCCTCGACTTCGCCGGCCACGCCGGCGCGAACCCGCGCGGCGATCGCCTTGCCGTCGATGATCGTGGCGCTCATCGGCGGGATGCTATGGGTTGGGGCGGAAGAGGAACGCCGCGCGTCAGCGTCGGCTCAGGGGGGCGTACTCGGCCATCAGCTTGCGCTCGGACCCGTCGTCGGCGAAGCGCACGACGATCACCCCGCCGGGCTCCACCCCGGTCACCACGCCATCGCCGAAGGCGGCGTGAACGATGTCCTCGCCGAGACGGAACCGGTTCTCCTGCGCGACGACCTCACGCTCGGCCAGCCCAACCTGCGGACGCTCGCCCCAGCCGCTGGCCGCTGAGCGCCCGCGCGGCGCCGTGGCGGCGGAGCCTCCCCGGCCCGGCCCGGCGGACATGGCTCCGGGGCGAAAGACCATCTCCCTGGGCTCCTCCATCAGATCGCCCGGGATCTCATCGAGGAAGCGGCTGGGCATGCCGTAGGTCTGCGCGCCGAAGACCGCGCGCCGGCGGGCGTAGGTGAGGTAGAGCTGGCGCATGGCGCGGGTGATGCCGACGTAGAACAGGCGCCGCTCCTCCTCCAGGCCGCCCTCGTCGATCGCGCGCGAGTGCGGGAAGACGCCCTCCTCGCAGCCGGCGATGAACACGATCGGATACTCCAGGCCCTTGGCGTTGTGCAGCGTCATCAGCGTGACCAGGCCCTCGTCGTCGCTGCGTGAGTCCGAGTCGGCCACCAGCGCGATCTGCTGCAGGAACACGTCCAGTGTCTCCTCCCCCGCCACGGCCGCCGCGTCGAACTCGCGGCCCACCTCCACGAGCTGGTCGAGGTTCTCGATCCGGCCCTGCGCCTCGATCGTCCTGTCGGCCTCGAGCGCCTCCACGTAACCGCTCTGCGACAGCAGCGCCTCCAGCAGCTCGGCGATCGGCAGGGGGGGCACGGATGCTGCCGGCTCCGTGCCCCCCGGCGCCTGCACCCCGCCCCGCGAACGCCCGCCCTCGGGCAGGCCGGCCATCGCGCGCAGCTCGCCCATCGTGTCCATGAAGCGGTGCAGCGCCTTCACCGCGGCGGCGCCCAGGCCGGGGACCTGCTCGGGTGCGGCGGCCGCCTCCCACACGGACTCCTCCACGGAGGCGGCGTGCGCGATCACGCGCGAGAGCGAGGTCTGCCCGATCCCGCGCCGGGGAGAGTTGGCCACGCGCGTGAAGCTGACCACGTCGAATGGGTTGGCCAGCAGCGAGAGGTAGGCGATCGCGTCCTTGATCTCAGCGCGCTCGTAGAACTTGGTGCCGCCGATCACCTGATAGGCGATCTCGCGGCGCACGAGCGTGTCCTCGATGACGCGCGACATGGCGTTGGTGCGATACAGCACGGCGATCTCCGCGCGCGAGGGGTGGGCGGGATCCTCATCAAGGAGCCGCTCGATCTCGCCCACGACGAAGCGCGCCTCGGCGTGCTCGTCGTCGAGCGGGCGCAGCTGGATCTGATCCCCCTGCCCCAGCTCGCTCCACAGCCGCTTGGCGATCCCGCCGCGGTTGTTGGCGATCACCGCGTTGGCCGCCGAGAGGATCGTCTCGGTCGAGCGGTAGTTCTGCTCCAGCTTGACCACGCGCGCGTCGGGGAAGTCCTCCTGGAAGTCGAGGATATTCCTCACATCAGCGCCCCGAAAGCTATAGATTGACTGGGCATCGTCGCCCACAACCGCCAGGTTGCGATGCCCCACGGGCCCGGCATAGCTGGGGCGATCCCCCGGCTCGGCGCGGCCACGCTGCGGTGGGCGTCCGCCGCCGACGAGCAGCTGGAGCAGCCGGTACTGGGCGTGGTTGGTGTCCTGGTACTCGTCCACGAGCACGTGGCGGAAGGTGTCGCAGTAGCGCTCGCGCACGTCCTCGAACAGCTCCAGCAGGTTGACGGTCCTGAACAGGAGGTCGTCGAAGTCCATGGCGTTCATGCGGTGCAGGTCGCGCTCGTAGATGTCGTAGACCTCGGCGATCATCTCCTCATACGGCGAGCCCACCGCCTGGCGGTAGGCGTCCGCGTCGCACAGGCGGTTCTTGGCGGCGGAGATCTGGTTGTGGATGGCCGCGGGGGTGTAGCGCTTGGGATCCACGCCCACGGCGTCGGCCGAGCGCTTGGTCAGCCGGCGTGCGTCCGCCTGGTCATAGATGGTGAACTGGCGCGTGTAGCCCAGCCGCTGCGCCTCGGCGCGCAGGATGCGCGCGCAGGCAGCGTGGAAGGTCATCAGCCACATGCCACGCGTGCCGTGGCCGAGCAGCCGCTCCACCCGCTCGCGCATCTCCTTGGCGGCCTTGTTGGTGAAGGTGATCGCCAGCATCTCCCCGGCCTGGGCCTGGTCGGTGTAGATCAGGAAGGCGATCCGGTGCGCCAGCACGCGCGTCTTGCCGCTGCCCGCGCCGGCGAGGATCAACAGCGGTCCCTCGCCGTGGGTGACCGCCTCGCGCTGGGGCTCGTTCAGCCCTTCAAGCAGCTCCCGGAGATGCTCCGCGTGGGGGTTTTCGGCCATTTCCCCAGCATAGATGCGCGCTCGGCGGGCGGTGCCCGCGGCCGGAGCTACCCCCCCGCGGGGTTGGGGCCCTTGACGGTCCGCAGCGGCCTGACCTCCGCCAGCGGCTGCTGCTCGCCGTCGGAGAGCTCGGCGATCGTGCGTTCCAGGGTGGCGATGCGGACGGACAGCGCCTGGATGGCCTCGGCGATCGGGTCGGGCAGGTGGATCCAGTCGGCGTCCGGCCCCTCCACGCGGCGGCCGTCCACACGCACGGGATGGCCGGGGTTGCCCACGACCGTGGCATTGGCGGGGACATCGGTGATCACGACGCTGTTGGCGCCGATCTTGGCGCCGTGGCCGATGGTGATCGGGCCGAGCAGCTTGGCGCCCGAGCCGATGGTGACGTTGTCCTGCACCGTCGGATGGCGCTTGCCGACCGCGAAGCCCGTGCCCCCGAGCGTGACCCCCTGATACAGGGTGACGTCGTTTCCGATGTCAGCCGTCTCGCCGATCACCACGCCGGCGCCGTGATCTATGAACAGGCCCCGGCCGATCCGCGCGGACGGGTGGATCTCGATGCCGGTGAGCGCACGCGTGAGCATCGAGATCACACGCGGCAGCAGCGCCACGCCCGACTGCTGCAGGGCGTGGGCCACGCGATAGGCCAGCAGCGCGTGGATCCCCGGCCAGGTGGCGAGGATCTCCACCGGGGCGACGCCGCGGGCGGCCGGGTCGCGGTCGCGGGCGGCCAGCACATCGCGGCGAACCTCCTTGACGACCCGCGTGAACGTGTCCAGACCGGCCATGGCAACAGCGTAGCGGGCATCCCGCGTGTTGTTGAGCGCGCAACCGAATCCTCTTCACGGCGCCACCCATCCGCGCCCCGCGAGGGGCGCCCCTAAGAAGACCATCCGGCCCGTCAGGGCGCGAAGAAGGCCTGCGAGACGTAGCGCTCGCCCGAGTCGGGCATGATCACGACAATCCGCTTGCCCTTGGATTCGTCTCGCGCGGCGACCTGCAGCGCGGCCCACATGGCGGCACCGCAGGAGATGCCGGCGAGCAGGCCGACGCGTTTGGCGCATGTCCAGGCGGCCTGGATGGCGTCGTCGTCGGAGACGGGGATGACCTCGTCTATCAGCTTGCGGTTGAGCACCGGCGGGACGAAGCCGGCACCGATGCCCTGGATGCGGTGCGGCCCGGGCGCCTTTCCGGAGAGGACGGCGGAGCCGAGCGGCTCGACGGCCACGACCCGCAGAGCGGGGTTTACGTGCTCGCGCAGGTGCTCCCCCACCCCCGTGATGGTGCCGCCGGTTCCCACGCCCGCGACCAGCACGTCCACCTTGCCGTCCAGCGCCCGCGCGATCTCGGGGCCGGTGGTGCGGCGGTGCGCCTCCGGGTTGGCGGGGTTTGAGAACTGGTCGGGGAGGAAGGCGTCGCCGCCGCGCGCCATCACACGGGCGGCCTCCACCGCCTCGGCCATGCCTCCGAGGGACTCCGTGATGTCCACCCGTGCGCCATACAGCCGCAGCAGGCTCTCGCGCTCGCGGCTCATCCCCTGCGGCAGCGTCAGCACCAGCTCATAGCCCTTGGCGGCGCACACGAACGCGAGCGCGATGCCCGTGTTGCCGCTGGTGGCCTCCACGATCGTGGTGCGTCCCGGCTCGATCCTGCCTTCGGACTCGGCCGCCTCGATCATGGCCACGCCGATCCGGTCCTTGACGCTGCCACCGGGGTTGAACGCCTCCAGCTTGGCGAACAGCTCGACACCGTTCTCGGCCGCGACCGTGCCCTCCAGCATGCGGGGAAGGCCCACCAGGGGTGTGTCTCCTACGAACTCCGCAATGCTGATCGGGATTCGTGGCATGGGGCCACGACAATAGTGCAGCCGCCCGGCAGGCCCCTGCGCGCGCCAGGCGCGGCCTCGCGCGACGCGGCGACGACCCCGGCGCCGCCCCGGCGCTAGGACTACCTGACCTTGACCTGCACGGTGCTGGTGTGCCGCCTGGAGAGCGCCAGGCGCACACGCGCGGCCTGCGACCGGGACGGCCTGGGCGACTGCCTGACGATCAGCAGGTTGGCGTTCAGCTGTCCGTGGTGGGAGCGCAGCAGCGCGCGCCCGGCGGCGTTGAGATTCAGCTTGATCGTCACGCTCCTGCCCGCGGTGATGGAGAACACGGCGGTGCCGATCGTCTTGAGCTTGGCTCGCCTACCGATCTTCCTGGTGATCCGGAGTCGCAGCTTGCCGGCGCACTTGCCGGCACCGCTCACGCGGAGCCTGAACGCGGCGCGGCTGTGAGCCTGCACGGCGATGCGCTTGGAGATCAGTGTCACGCCGCAGCCACCGGTGGGGCCGAAGCCGAGAACGCCGCCGGTAGCTGTGGCGGTTGCTGCTGTTGTTGTTGTTGTTGCGGTGCCGGATGCTCTCGTGGTGGTCTTGCTGCTGGAGTTGGCTGCCACGTAGGTGAAGCGGTCGAAGGTGCCTGTCGAGCTGGCGCCGTAGGCGGTGGTGACGGTGACGTCCACCACGCCCGCGCCCGGCGGTGTCACGGCGGTGATGGTGTTGGGCGACTGCACCTCGAAGCTGGCCGCTTCGGCGGTCCCGAAGTGGACTGCGCTGGCGCCGGTGAAGTTGGATCCGGTGATCGTCACGGTGGTGCCGCCGGCGGCGGGCCCCTTGTCGGGGCTCACGCTGCGCAGCACCGGGCTGGGACCGAACACCCACGCGGCGCCCACTTTGCCCTTGTCGTTGGGGGCGCCCACGAGCGCTGTGCGAGCGTCGGATGACAGCGCGACGCTCGCGCCGAACCACGCTCTGCCGACTTCCAGCACGCCCGCTTGAAGCTTCTCCTCCGGACCGCTCCAGCTGGTGCCGGAGCGCTGGTACAGCCAGGCGGCACCGTGGCTGAGGTTGTGGCGGGGGCCTCCGACCAGCGCGATGCTGCCGTCGCCGGACAGCGCCACGCTGTAGCCGAATTCGTCGCCTGCTTCGGAGCCCGCCAGCTTGGAGCCCTGCTCCAGCCAGCTCAGGCCCGAGCGCGCGAACACCCAGGCGGCGCCCATGCGGCCGCTGTCCCCGCGCGCGCCCACCAGTGCGGTGCTGCCGTCGGCGGACAAGGCGACGCTGTAGCCGAAATGGCCTTCGCCGACCTCTTCGGCGCCGGTCAGCTTGACCTGCTGGCTCCAGGTGGTGCCCGAGCGCGCGAAGATCCAGGCCGCTCCCGTGTACGCGCTGTCCCCCGAGCCGCCGATCACAGCGGTGCTGCCGTCCTTGGACAGGGCGACGCTGACGCCGAAGTAGCCTTCGCCGACCTCGCCCGCGGGCGTCAGCTTGGGGCCCTGCTGGGTCCATTCTTCGCCCGAGCGGGCGAAGGCCCAGGCGGAGCCGTGGCCGCCGTTGTCGGAGGAGCCGCCGATCAGGGCGGTCTGCCCGTCGCCGGACAGCGCCACGCTCTTGCCGAAGCGGCCTTCGCCGCCCTCTTCGCCGCCGGTGAGCTTGGCCGTGCGGGTCCACTTGCCTTCCGAGGAGCGCGTGTAGAGCCATGCGGCCCCCGCGTTGCGCACGCGCGTCGCGCTTTCCCCTTCGGGCATTCCAGCGCGACTTTCGCGCGGGTTGCCCACGATCGCGGTGTTGCCGTCCGCGGACAGCGCCACGCTGCGCCCGAAGTAGCATTCGCTTTCTTCTTCACTGCCTTCCGTGCCGCAGTGTTCAAGGGAGCTCGAGCCCGCCAGTTCTTCGCCGGCCAGCTTGGGGCCCTGTTGCACCCAGGTGGCGCCGGAGCGCACGAACACCCACACGGACCCGAACTGGTTGCCGTCGCGGGGCCCGCCGATCAGGGCGGTGTTGCCGTCGCCGGACAGCGCCACGCTGTATCCGAGGCGGGCTTCGCCCGCCTCGTCCAGGATGCCCGTGAGCTTCTGTTCGCCTTCCTGGGTCACCAGCGGGTCGATCCGCAGCGGGTAGCGGGCACCGCGCGCGTCCACGCGCAGCAGCAGCTGCCCACCATCGAGCGCCATGTGGATCGGCAGCGCGCGTCCGCTGGCGTCGCTGGCGCTGAGCGCGCCGTAGTGAAGCGAGGGCGCGCCGGCGCGCGTCAACGTGAGGCTCTGCCCGGTTGTATCGAGGGACGCGCGCGCGTTGCCGCCGAGCGTCACCGCGAGGTTGAGCGCCAGCGCGCTGTCGCCGGCGGGTGCGCGGGTCACGGTGAAGCCCTGCTCCAGGCCGAGCGGGCCGTTGGAGTACCACTCGCTGAGCGCGGGCCGCAGATAGGTGACACGGTTGGCCGCGCTCGTCGGGGCCACGCCGGCCAGAGCTCGCAGCGAGGAGCCGAAGCCGACGGCCCGCAGGCTCAAGCTCACGTTGAGGGAGTGCGAGCTGAGCAGCACACCGGAGCGCCCAGCGCTGATGCTCAGCCGTTGGGCTCGGTTGGTTGACTGGAACCCGCCGCCGGAGCGGCTGAAGAGGTAGGCGGGGCCGTCCGCGCCGAGGGTGCTGGAGACGGGTCCAAGCGCTGTGACGGGCAGGCGCGAGAGTCCCGCGGAGAGTGCCCGGGCGGGGAGCGCACGCGGGGCGGAGTCCGCGCCCAGCAGCTGCGAAAGCGCAGCGCCGAGCAGGACCGAGAGCAGCGCCGCGAGCGCGAGCGCGCCACGGGGGACGGGGATTCTGATCAGCAGCGCCGTCCTGCTGATCATGGTCCAACCCGTCGAAATGTACCAAGAAGGCCATTAGGCCTGCGCATGTAGCAACCCTCCATAGTCGCGTCCTAGCAGTCCGCAGGCAAATCGTTCACACGGGCCAGCGTTCCATTCTCCAGCACCAAAGGTACGACACGCTTCAGCACCAAGAGTACGACAAGGAGGCTACTCCGACAACCCGCAATGTCAATAGCGGAGCCAAATCTTGTCCGGCTGGCCAACTTAAGGGAGTGGCAGTCTGGTCAGATGTGGTACATGCTGGCGCCGGCGTCGCGCAGCTCGCGCTCGATCACATCGGCGATCGTGGTCGCACCCAGAACCTTGCGCGCGGCCTCCGCCGCATCGGCGAACGGTCCCTGCGCGTCACGTCCCAGCGGACCGTCCAACAGCTCCACGATCTCGAGCACGGTCACGGTGGATGGCTCGCGCGCAAAGCGGTAGCCGCCCTTGACGCCGCGCTGGGAGCTGATGATCCCTGCGCGCCTGAGCACGGCGAACAGCTGCTCCAGGAATTGCACCGGCACGTCGCGCTTGCGCGCCAGCTCCCCGATCGGCACGGGCTCCGAGCCCGTGCTGCGCCCGAGCTCCGCCAGGGCCAGCACCGCATAGGGCGACTTGCTGGTGATCGAGATCATGCCGCCCGATGCTACGCCAGGGGCCGCTAGCACGGGCGCTGGGGCGCCCGGTGCTCGCCCTAGAGCCAGCCGCGCTCGGTGGCGATGAGCACGGCCTGCGCGCGATCGACGGC
>DAINPC010000066.1:0-2055 GCA_036743695.1 Solirubrobacteraceae bacterium
TCGACGCGATCGGCGTGGGCATGCTCGGCCCGACGATCATCGCCCACGGCGCCGAGGAGCAGAAGACGCGCTACCTCGGCCCGATGCTGCACGGCGATGAGGTCTGGTGCCAGCTGTTCTCCGAGCCGGCCGCCGGCTCGGATCTGGCGGCGGTGCAGACGCGCGCGCGCCAACAGGACGACGGCAGCTGGCGCCTGAGCGGGCAGAAGGTGTGGACGACCAACGCCCACTTCGCCTCCTACGGGCTGCTGCTGGCGCGCACGGACGCGGACGTTCCCAAGCACAAGGGGCTGACGATGTTCGTCGTGCCGATGGACGCCGAGGGCGTCACGATCCGGGGCCTGCGCCAGATCTCCGGCGAGGCGGAGTTCAACGAGGTGTTCTTCGACGACGTGGCGCTGGACTCCAGCGCGGTGGTCGGAGGAGTTGGAAACGGCTGGGGCACCGCACTGACGACGCTGATGTTCGAGCGCGTGACCATCGGCCTGGGGGGCGAGGGCATGGGTTACAACTCCACCCGCTTCGCCGCGGCCATCGCCAGCGACGCGCACGCCCGCCGCGACCCCGAGGTTCGCCATCAGCTGGGCGAGATCGCCAGCGAGCTGCTGGCGGTGCGGTTCACCGGCTACAGGACACTGACCGCCCTGCAGAAAGGCCAGATCCCCGGCCCCGAGGCGGGCCTGGCGAAGGTCACGATCGTCAGCGGAGCGATCAAGGCCGGCGACCTGATCGCGGACGTGCTCGGACCGGACACCCTGCTGCAGGACAGCGAGTGGTCCTACATGATCTCGTTCCTGCCCGGCCTGAAGTCGGCCGGCGGGACCGAGGAGATCCTCAGAAACACGGTCGGCGAGCGCGTTCTCGGTCTGCCCCCGGAGCCACGTCTGGACAAGGGCATCCCGTTCTCGGAGCTGCGTTCCAAGGAAGGGGCGGCGGCATGAACCTGACACTTTCAGACGAGCAGGTGTTCCTGCGCGAGGCGGCGCGCGGCGCGTTGTCGCGCTTCAAGACGCTGGAGGCCGCCCGCGAGGCGCTCGACGGCGACGAGAGCGCCACACCGGACCTGTGGCCGGCGGCCAGGGAGGCCGGCTGGCCCGGCCTGCTGATCGCCGAGGACCACGGCGGCGCCGGCCTGGACGCGTTCGACGCGATGCTCGTGCTCGGCGAGTGCGGCCGCGTGCTCGCCCCCATCGGCCTGCTCGGGCACCTGCCGGCGACGGCCATCCTGAGCGACGGGGTGGGTGGGACCGACACACCGCCGATGCTCGAGCAGCTCGCCACGGGCGAGGCCCGCGCGGCCTACCTGCCGGTGAGCCCCCCCGACGACCTCGGCGGCGGCTGGACGGTGGATCCCGCTCACGGCTCGGAGCGTCCGTCCGCACCGACCGCTGTGGCGGGTGACGGGCAGGCGCTCATCAGCGGCGAGCTGGCGTTCGTCCCCGACGCGCCCGGCGCGGATCTGCTGGTGGGCGTGGCGCTGCTCGACGGCAAGCCCGTGGGCGTGGCGATCGAGGCCGGCTCCTCCGGCGTCTCCGTGGAGGCGCTCAGGCGCTATGACTCCACGCGCGCGCTGGGACATGTGTCGCTGAAGGATGCTCCCGCCACGGTGCTCGACACGCCCGTGGAGGCGCTCGCCGGCGCGTGGCATCTCGCGCAGACGCTGATCGCTGCCGAGTCGCTCGGCAGCGTCGAGACCGCGCTGGAGGTCTCCGTGGCATACGCCAAGGAGCGCCACACGTTCGGTCGCGCGATCGGCTCCTATCAGGCCGTCAAGCACAGCCTCACAGAGGTGCTGCGCCAGCTGGAGAACGGGCGCTCGCTGCTCTACTACGCCGGCTGGGCGCGCACCGGCGGCCCGCGGGAGTTCCCGCTGGCGGCCTCCGCCGCACGGTCGGTGGCCGGCCGTGCGCTGGACACGGCAGCGCGCACCATGATCTCCGTCCACGGCGGGATCGGCGCCACCTGGGAGCACGACGCGCCGCTCTACTTCCGCCGCGCGCAGCTGTCCAGGCGGCTGCTCGGCGGCACCGCCAGGGCCACCGACCGGGTGGCCGG
>DAINPC010000066.1:2155-4213 GCA_036743695.1 Solirubrobacteraceae bacterium
GCGGGCGCGGTGAGCGAGGCGAGCACCGGCGCGCCGTAGGCGGCGTGAACCGCTTCGATCATCGCCGTATCCACGCCGCAGTTGATGCAGAAGCCGTGCTGGGACCAGCCGATCGCCCGCGCGAGCACCTGGTCGGCGTAGGTCACGCCGGTGGCATCGTGGCCGTAGTAGTCGTAGGCGGCGCCCCACGCGGAGTCATCGAGCGCGTACCCCGCGCCGTCCGCTGAGAGCAGGTGCGCGGCGGCCATGATCGCATCGAAGTCGTCGTAGATCGACGGGTGCGCCGAGGTCATGTGATCGTAGGCGGCGGGACGGCGGCCGTAGACGTAGGAGCTGCTGAGGAGGCTCCACGTGGAGACGGGACCGTTGGTGACGTTGAACTGCATCGGGCCGGCGCAGCAGTGGGCGAAGTTCAGGCCGTGGTAGGTGCTCGGCGCCGTGGAGAAGGCCGTCTCCTGCATGTGGATCGAGGCCAGCAGCAGCCAGTCGACTCCGAAGGTGCGCTGTGCCGTGGCGTAGATCGGGTAGAAGCCTTCCATCCACCGCTGCGCGATGTGCGTCTGCGTGGCCGCGGCGAAGCGCGTGGCGTCGGCGCGCTGCTGCACGGCCGTTGGCTTGGCGAGGATTCGCGCCGGGTGATGCGCGCCGGCGCCAGCCGTTCCCGGCGGTGCGGGCAGGGGCGTGGCCGCCGAGACCAGCACCGCGGGCGAAGCCGCGATCGTCGTGCGCCCGATCCTGCCGCTGAGGACCCCCGCCACCACCGCCAGGCCCAGCACGCCGATCGAGCAGGCGAGCAGCCAGGCGCGCCGTTCGGAGGCGGGAGCCGGCGGGCGCGCAAACGCGGGGGCCTCGTCAGAGGCTTGCTCTGTGATCGTCATCAGCCGATACAACGGTATCCATGCGCGCCCCGCGACTCAATCGCCAGCCGGCCTCGCTCGTGCTCGCGCTGTGTGTGGCCGGGTCCGCGCACGCGGCCCAGCCCCCGTCGGCGAGGGCGGCGTCCGAGGTCGCGGCGACTGCGGCTGCGCGGGAGACGGCGACGGCGACGGCGACGGCGAGCCGTGTACCCGCCGCCGCCGTGAGCGCCGCTCACAGCCCGAGCGCCCGCCGCGCCACGCGATCGAACAGGAGGTCCGGCAGCAGCCGCTTGGCCATCAGCATCGCCCTGGCGTCTCTGCCGACCACGTAGCGAGCGCGCATGTGCGAGGCGCTCAGCGCTCGCTCGATCGTCTCGGCCACCTTCTCGGGGGCCACACCGCGGCGCCCGGTGTCCTGCATCACCTTGTCCATCGCCGCGGGGACATTCCCGTACTGCTCCTGGAGCTCGGGCGGGATGCTGAGTCGATCGGCCTCCGCGCGGCTCTTGTCCCAGATCGGCGTTGCAACCGAGCCTGGCTCCACCAGTGCGACCCGCACGCCCGAGCTGCGCAGCTCCACGCGCAGCGCGTCTCCGAGCGCCTCGATCGCGTGCTTGGAGGCGGCATAGGGGGCCGTGAACGCCATCGCCACGCGCCCGCCGATCGAGGAGACGAACACGATCCGCCCTACGGCGCGGCGCAGCGCGGGGAGCATCGCCTGGGTGACAGCCACCTGGCCGAACACGTTGACCTCGAACTGCCTGCGCAGGTCCTCGGGCGAGATCAGCTCCAGCGGGCCGCCGATGCCGATCCCCGCGTTGTTGACCAGCGCGTCCAGCCCGCCGGCCTGCTCCGCCACCCTGCCGGCAGCCGCTGCGATCTGGCTCGCGTCGGTCACGTCGAGGCTCAGCGGGAGCAGCCCCCCGGCGGTGGCCTCCTGCGCGAGGCGCTCGCCGGTGGCCACGTCGCGCACGCCCGCGAACACCGTCCAGCCGTTCCCGGCCAGCCCCAGCGCGGTGGCCCGCCCGATTCCGCTGGAGGCGCCTGTGATCAGTGCGACCGGCACGTTCACGACGTTACTGGAGCAGCAGAGGTGTGAGGAGTCTCACCGCGGCGTTAGGGCGTGCTTAGGATGTCGGGCGATGGTGCCGCCCGTGGGAATGCCCTCGTTCGCCGGTCGATCTGCGATCGGTCGCGCCAC
>DAINPC010000066.1:4313-9999 GCA_036743695.1 Solirubrobacteraceae bacterium
CGGCCGCGCGGGAACTGCTGGCGGGCGGGCACATGACCAACCTGCGGGTGATCCGAGGCACGCGCACGCTGGTCGATGTCGGCGGTGCCGCGCTCACGCCGCTGAAGGGGACGATCGCCGACGCGAGCGGGAAGGCGATCGCCAGCTATGTGACGAGCGTGTGGGCGGACGCCGGCTTCGTGGCCGAGGGCGAGGGCGTCGGGGAGGGCCTCGTGGCGCTGCGCGCGAACGGGGCGAGCGTCGGCGGCTCGTTCGCGCTCCCACCGGGGCAGCTCCCAAGCGGAGGGACGCTCACCGCCGGCGGCGTTCTCTACCAGTTCACCTCCTTCCCGGCCGAAGCGTTCCCGTCGGGGCCCGTCACCGTCTACCTGCTGCGGCCGGTGAGCTCCACAACCGCCCTGTGCGGCTCCGGCAGCGAGGACACGGTCGTCAACACGCTCAGTCGCGTGGCGCGCCTGATCTACGGAGGCGAGGCCGGCAAGCGCACCCTCACCCAGATCCGCCGCGTCCAACGAGACGCTCCCCTGCTCGAAGCCGTGGCACGTCGCGACCCGACGGCCACCAGGCTGACCGTGGAAGCCCTCCTGAGCCAGCACATCGTGCGCCTGCGCGTGAGCGCCGGCCACACGCTGCTCTCCGACGTGGGCGGACCGTACGTGCTGGCGCCCGTCAGCGCGCCGCTGCGACTGGGGCGGCGCACGATCGGCAGCTTCGTGCTCTCGATCCAGGACGACGAGGGCTACAAGCGGCTCGCCGGTCGCCTGGCGGGTCTGAAGGTGCTCATGTACATGAGCACGAAGCTGGTCAAGAACAGCCTCGGCCCATCGCCGGGAGCGGTTCCCGCCAGCGGCCACTACAGCTACCGCGGACACGACTTCCGGGTGCTCACGATCGATGCCAGGGCGTTTCCGTCGGGGCCGCTCACGATCCGGGTGCTGATCCCGATCCCCTACTCCTAGTCGCTCGCTCCCGTCAGGCGGGGGCGAGCGACTGGCGCTTGGCGTCCAGCGCCGCCAGCAGCTGGTCGAAGGAGTCCGCGAATTTCTCCACGCCCTCGCGCTCCAGCGTGTCGGTGAGCTCGTCGTAGTCCACGCCCGCGCTCCTCAGATCGTCGAGCAGTCCGCGCGCGTCCTGGAGGCCGCGCTCCAGCCGCGCCTCGGGGCTACCGTGGTCCTGGTAGGCCTCGATGGTCTCCTCCGGCATCGTGTCCACGGTGTCCGGCCCGATCAGCTCCTCCACGTACATGATGTCCGGGTAGGCGGGGTTCTTGGTGGACGTGGAGGCCCACAGCACCCGCTGCGGGCTGGCGCCCTTGCCGGCGAGGTACTCCCAGCGCGGGCCCGAGAACGCCTCCAGGTAGTGGCCGTAGGCGAGCTTGGCGTTGGCCACCGCCAGCTTGCCCTTCAGCTCGTCCCGGCCGCCGATCTCATCCAGGCGCCTGTCCGCCTCCGTGTCGATCCTCGACACGAAGAAGCTCGCGACCGACGCCACCTTGCGCGGGTCCCCGCCCTCGGCGATGAGCCGCTCCAGTCCTCGGATGTAGGACTCCGCCACCTCCGCGTGGCGGCGCAGGGAGAAGATCAGCGTGACGTTGATCGAGTGGCCCTTGGCGATCACGTCCTCGACCGCGGCCAGCCCGGGCTTGGTGGCGGGGATCTTCACCATCAGGTTCGGGCGGTTGACCGTCGCGTGCAGGCGCATCGCCTCGCGGAAGGTTGCCAGCGTGTCGTATGCCAGCCGCGGGTCCACCTCCAGGGAGACGTATCCGTCGCGTCCCTGACCGCCATCCCACACGGGGCGGAAGACGTCGCAGGCCTCGCCGATGTCCTGCTCGGCGAGCGCCCAGAAGGTCTCGGCGACGTCGGCTCCCTGCGCCGCCAGCTCGTGCATCTGCGTGTCGTATGCCTCGCCCGCGGTCATCGCCTTCTGGAGGATCGTCGGGTTCGACGTCGCGCCCACCACCGAGTCCTCGTCGATCAGCTCCTGCAGGTGTCCACCGCGGATCGACTCGCGTGAGAGGAAGTCCACCCAGACGCTCTGCCCGAGGGCCGACAGGCTTTGCAGGGGCGTGGGTGCGTCGGCGGACATGGCGTCTCCTTAGGCTCTTGTTTGCAGCAGCGCGCGTGCACGTGCGGCGATGTTCTCGGTGGTGAAGCCCAGCTTCTCGAGCACGGTGGCTCCGGGCGCGGAGGCGCCGAAGCGGTCCAGGCCCAGCACGTCGCCGCCGCTGCCCACCCACTTCCACCAGCTCATGCTCGCTCCGGGCTCGACCGCCAGGCGCGCGCCGCTCTGGGGCGGAAGCACCTCGTCGCGGTACTCCTGCGGCTGGGACTCGAACAGCTCCATGCAGGGCATCGAGACGACGCGTGTCTGCGTCCCCTCCCCCGCGAGCGCCTGCGCGGCCGCGAGCGTCGGGCCGACCTCGGCGCCGGTGGCGATCAGGATCAGCTCCGGCGCGCCCCCACCGAAACCGTCCGCGCCCTGAGCGCCGTCCTTGCCCGATTCCCACAGCACGTAGCCGCCGTGCTCCAAGCCCTCGGCGGGCGCGGTCTGGGAGCGGTCGAGCACGGCCACGCTCTGGCGCGAGAGCAGCAGTGCGACAGGACCGTCCTCGCGTTCCAGCGCCACCCGCCAGGCGACGGCGGTCTCGTTGGCGTCGCCCGGGCGGATCACCCACAGGCGGGGGATGACGCGCAGCGCGGCGTAGTGCTCCACCGGCTGGTGGGTGGGGCCGTCCTCGCCGAGCGCGACCGAGTCGTGGGTCCACACCCACACTACGGGCAGCCCCATGAGCGCGGACAGGCGAACCGAGCCGCGCATGTAGTCGGAGAAGATCAGGAAGGTGGAGCCGTACGGCTTGACGATCCCGCCGTGCGCGGCCGCGCCGTTGACGATCGCGCCCATCGCGTGCTCGCGGATCCCGAACGGGATGTTGCGCCCGGCGTGCACGCGCGAGAACTCGCCGCCGCCCTCGAACACGGTCTTGGTCGACTCCACCAGGTCGGCCGCGCCGCCCATCATGGTCGGGGCGAACTCCGCGAAGGACGCCATCACCTTCTGTCCCGCCGAGCGGGTGGCGATCTGATCGCCGGCCTTGAAGCTCGGCAGCGAGTCGCGCCAGCCCTCGCGCAGGCGTCCGGACCACGCGCGGTCCCAGTCCTCGGCCATGTCGGGGAGGGCCGCGCGCCACCGATCGAAGCGCTGCTTCCACGCCGCCTGCGTCGAGGCGCCGTGCTCGCGCAGCGACATATGCTCGTAGACGCGCTCGTCGACCCAGAAGCTGCGCTCGGGGTCGAAGCCCATCGCCCGCTTGGTCGCCTTCACCTCCTCCTCGCCCAGCGGCCCGCCGTGGGACTTGGCCGTGTCAACAGCGTTCGGCGCGGGGAAGGCGATGTGCGATCGGATCGCTATGAACGACGGGCGCTCCGTTTCCTCACGCGCGGCGGCGAGGGCCGCCTGCAGCGCCTCGACGTCCTCTGAGTCCTCGACCCGCTGGACGTGCCAGCCGTCGGCCTGCATCCGAGCCGTGTGGTTCTCGCCGTCGAAGGAGATCGCGGTGGTGCCGTCGATCGTGATGTGGTTGTCGTCGTAGCAGACGATCAGCTTGCCCAGCCCGAAGTGCCCCGCGATCGACGCCGCTTCCTGGCTGATCCCCTCCATCAGGTCGCCGTCGGAGCAGATCGCGTAGACGTGGTGGCCGACGGGCTCGCGTCCGGGCCGGTTGAAGCGGTCGGCCAGGAAGCGCTCGGCCATGGCCATGCCCACGGCGTTTGCGATGCCCTGTCCCAGCGGCCCGGTCGTGACCTCGATCCCGGGTGTGTGGCCGCGCTCGGGGTGCCCCGGACAGCGCGAGTCCCATTGGCGGAACTGCTTGAGATCCTCCAGGGCCAGCTCGTAGCCGCAGAGATGGAGCAGCGAATACTGCAGCACGCAGGCGTGGCCGGAGCTGAGGACGAAGCGGTCGCGGTCGGGCCACGCGGTGTCCAGCGGGTTCACGCGCAGGAAGCGCTTGAACAGGACATAGGCGAGCGGCGCCAGCGCCATCGCCGTCCCCGGATGCCCCGAGTTGGCCTGCTGGACGGCGTCCATGGAGAGGCCGCGGATCGTGTCGATCGAGAGTCTGCGGATCTCAGCGTCGTCGAGCTCGCCCTCCCGGGTTGCGGAGTCGCCCGATTCGCGTGTGGCCGCCATCGCTGTCGATCCTAGCGACGTGGGGCGCTAGAGTCGCGGCATCGTGTCAGAGCGGCTCTGCGACGTCGGCCGGGGCATCACCCTCTGCTGCGAGACGGTGGGCGACCCGTCGGACCCGACGGCGCTGCTGGTCATGGGACTGGGCACCCAGATGGTCGCCTGGCACGAGGACTTCTGCCGCGGACTGGCCGAGCGCGGCCTGTACGTGGTGCGCTTCGACAACCGCGACATCGGACGCTCGACCCATGTGCAGGGGCGCCCGCCGACGATCCCCCAACTGCTGCTGCGCTCAAAGCGCGCCGCCACCTACACGCTGGCGGACATGGCCGGCGACGCCGCCGGGCTGCTGCGGGAGCTGGAGCTGGCGCCCGCGCACGTGATCGGCGCGTCGATGGGCGGCATGATCGCCCAGACGCTCGCGGCTCGCCACCCGGAGTCGGTGCGCTCGCTGGTCTCGATCATGTCCAACACCGGGCGCTTCTGGAGCGGGCAGCCCTCGCTGCGCGTCTACTCGACACTGCTGCGGCGGGCGCCGCGCGAGCGCGAGGCGTTCGTGACGCACATGGAGCGGGTGTTCGCCGCCATCGGCTCCCCGGGGCTGCCGCGCGATCTCGATGACATCCGCGCGCTCGCCGCCACCAGCTACGACCGCGACCACGACCCCGAGGGGCCAGGCCGGCAGCTGGCCGCAATCATCGCCTCCGGCGACCGCACCGCCGAGCTGCGCACCATCACCGCTCCCACGCTCGTGATCCACGGCTCCGCCGACCCGTTGGTTGCTCCCTCCGGCGGGCGCGCCACAGCGCGGGCGATCCCCGGCGCGGAGCTGGTGAGCATCGACGGCATGGGCCACGACCTCCCGCGGGCGGCGTGGCCGCAGCTGATCGACGCGATCGCCGAGCACGCCCGGCGCACCGACGCCGCGGCCGGGGCTCGCCGCTCCCCGCAGGCCTCCCCGACTTCCCTTCCGGGCCTGCGGGGATAGGCTGCCCCCGTCGGTCTCCCCTGGAGCTCTAGGGCCGGCGGCTGTAAGCGCGCAGGCCGCCCATCGAGTGCGTGCGTGCACTAGGGCACAGGCACGGCTGCGGCTGCACGCGCACGAGCCAGTGCAGATCGTGACGGCAGTGCGAGCGACGATAGGGCCAGCGGCCATGCAGCCCCCGCAACATCCGTTGCTCGTGGCAGACGAACACCCTCATCTCCATTGGACCTCCATCCTCATGTCTGCGCCCGTGCGGCGCACGTCGGCGGACGTGGGTCCGTTCGACCTCGGCGAGTCGCGCTCGCCCGGTTCCGGTCTCGCATCCTGCTTGACCCCACGCCCATATCCAGGCCCTTCATCCCTTCTCGAAATCTCGCCATCCGCATCGAATCCGGATGGACGGGATCCATTCCCGCTGAGGACATGTAAATCACGTTTTACGCAGAATGTCAACTTGACACCGATTGGATGACACGCCTCCGCAGCCCGGGAAACTGGGCTCTACGGCCTATT
>DAINPC010000067.1:0-7597 GCA_036743695.1 Solirubrobacteraceae bacterium
GTGAAGAACTCGCGCACGCCGTGGTCGCCGAAGGCGGCGTAGGAGAGCGCGTCGCCGGCCTCGGGACCGGAGCAGCTCTCGACGTCTTCGGAGTCCACGGTGACGGTGCACGATGCGACCCAGGGGGTGCCGGCGATCATCCGTTCCCAGCGGTCCTCGATGGGCTCCACGCGTCCGTTGTTGAAGCCGAGGTGGGGCTGGTCGTGCATGCAGTCCAGGCATTGCACGACGGCCTCCTGAAGCTCGTCGACCACTTCGGCGCGCTCGCCGGTGTCGGGGTCGATCTTGTGGATGCCCTCGTAGTGGACCTGAACCTCGAGGTCCTGGGACCAGCAGCGGTAGCAGCGCAGCCAGCTGCGCGCGCTCGTCTCGGCCATCGAGCCCTCCATCGGGATCATTGTAGGCGTCCTGCGTGCCGGTCTCGGCGTGGGCGCAGTTGACGGCCCGATCGCACTTCGTCGTGCACGCGTGGGCGCCGCACCACGTCAAGCTGGGCGGCTACCCGAAGGTGAACGCGTAGCCGCTGACGCCCGGTGCGAATCGCAGCGCCAGGCGGTGGCGTTCGTTGCGGGCCAGGGAGACGAGCGAGTAGAGGCGTTGGCGGCGGACGGTGAGCATTCCCGTGTGGACATCCGCGCCGGCGTCCGCGGCCCGGATCGGGCGGCCGTCGAGCAGCACCTCCACGGGCAGCGGGCGTTCGCCGGGGGAGCTGAGCACGAGATAGACGTCCTTTGCCTGGAGCTCCACGTCGATGCCCGCGCCGGCCACGGCCAGCGCGGGCTGGGCTGAGACGTTCCAGGTGCCGCTGAAGGCGAAGGCGTTGAGGGAGAGCTCTCCGGAGGGCGGCGAGCCGTAGTCGTGCAGGCCGTTCCTGGGGGCGTCGATCCAGCCCTGCGCTCGCTCCGTGCCCAGGTAGGTCTCGGGCGTGGCCTGCTGTGATGGCACGAGGACTCCCGTGGGGTGGCGCTTGCCGCCGACCGGCGCGCCCGCTTCGGCGAGCAGCGCGCGGATTGCGGTTTCCGTCTTGCCGTAGTCGCCCTCGCCGAACGCCGCGTAGCGGACCTGCCCGCGGGCGTCGATGAGATAGTCGGCGGGCCAGTACTGGTTGCCGTAGGCGTTCCACGTGCCCATGTTGTTGTCCTGGACGACCGGATAGCGCAGCCCGAACTGGTCGATCGCGTTGGCGACGTTGCCGGCGTCGTGCTCGAAGGCGAACTCGGGCGTCTCCACGCCGACGATCTCCAGGCCGGCGCGGCGGTAGGCGGCATCCCACGCCTTCAGGTAGGGGAGCGTACGGATGCAGTTGATGCACGTATAGGTCCAGAAGTCGATCAGGACCACGTGTCCGCGCAGCGCGCTCAGGACGAGCGGGCGGCGCCCGGGGGTGTTGAACCAGTCCTGGGTTTCCGTGAATTCCGGCGCTGGGCCCAGTTCGGGCAGCGCGCGCGCCGTGACGAGCAGGCTCGCCTGGCTGGCATTGGCGGCGGCCGGGTGCACGGCCGTGGCGGAGGCGCCGCAGGTGGCCGATCCGTTGGCGGGGACGAACTTGGCCCTGCGCCCGGTGATCTCGTGCAGGCGGCCGGTCACCGTGCTCGAGCACTCGAGGGCGGCGGCGACGTTGACGTTGGGGATGTTCTGGGCGACGAACTGGTCGAAGTTGACATCCAGGTTGGCGAGGATGGCGAGCGCTGTGAGGATCATGATCGTGCCGAGCGCGCGCTGCAGGGCGGGGCCGCGACCGGCTCTGCGGACGCGGTCGAACAGGCGCCTGCCGCCCAGGGACAGGGCGAGCAGCACGAGCGCCGAGCCGGCGGCGTAGGCGAGGGCGATGGCGATCGTCTTGCCCGAGGCGGCGCTGACGGAGATCACCGCCGCCAGAATGGGGCTGGCGCATGGCGTATAGACGAAGCCGAGGGCGCCGCCGACGAGCAGCCCCGAGGCGAAGCCGTCGCCGGTCGTGCGCGGGCCGAAGCGCGCCAGGCGCGACAGCGGCGCCTCCAGGCGCGCGGCCACGTTCGGCGCCAGCAAGGCCAGGCCGAAGGCGAGCAGGACCCCGATGGCCACGTCGCGTAGCGGATCGCTGCCGAGGCCCACGCCGTCCACGACGTTGGCGACCCCGACGATGGTGACGGTGAAGGTGACCGACAGCCCGAGGACGATGCCGAGCGGCCGCCGCCGTCCCCCGACCCCGCCGGCGGACAGCAGCGCGGGCAATATGGGCAGCACGCACGGCGACAGCGCCGTTCCCGCGCCGGCCAGCAGGGCGAATCCAAGGAGGACGATCATGTGCTCTTAGCCTAGGTCCGCCGACGGGCGATTGCGTTACATGGCCCGACGCTGGGCGCCGGGCGCGAGGCTCAGCGCTTGACCATCACGTACACGACGCTGGCGGCGAAGGCCATCTGCCCGAACGCCAGCGCCGTGCCGAGGTTGGGCGCGCCGAGGGCGCCCGCCAGCGCGCTGGTGAGGGCGAACGCCCCGACGATGATCAGCAGGTCTCGTGCCACGCTCAGCTCATGCTCCTCGATCGGCCGTCCTCGCCGGCGCGATCATCGCATCTGCGCTCCAGCGCCGCCACCAGCGCCGGCACCTCCAGCCCCGTCGGCTGCGCCGCGAGCAGCGCTTCGGCGGCCGCGCGGCCGCCGAGCGCGCGCACGCCCCGCTCGCCGTACTCGTGCGCGAAGTCCCTGAGCGCGCCCGCACGGCGCGCCTGCAGGCGCCGCTCGACGACGCACAGGCCGGCGCGGTGCTCGTCGAGCGTCGCCGCCAGCTCCTGGACGCCGCTGGTGGGAGGCAGCGAGGAGACGCCCAGCACCCGGGTGGAGCGCGAGCCGAGCGAGAGCAGCGCGGCGCTCACCTCGCGCCTGGTGCGCAGCGCGATCTGGCCGAGGTCGGACTTGGTGACCACGACCACGTCCGGGATCTCCATGATCCCCGACTTCAGGAACTGCAGCACGTCGCCGCTCCCCGGCTGGACCACCACGGCGACCGTGTCAGCGACGTCGGCCACCTCCGTCTCGGCCTGGCCCACGCCGACGGTCTCGATCACCACGATGTCGAACGCCGCCGCCAGCGCATGAGCGGCGGCGCGGGTCGCCCAGGCGAGCCCACCGAGCCGCTCGCCGGCGGCGGTCGAGCGGATCAGCACGCCGCGGTCGGCCGGGTCGAAGTCGATGCGTGCGCGGTCGCCGAGCAGCGCGCCGCCCGAGCGCCGCGAGCTGGGGTCCACGGCCAGGATCGCCACGCTGCGCTCCTGCCCGCGCCAGGTGTGCAGCAGCGCGGAGAGCAGCGTGGACTTGCCCGAGCCGGGCGGCCCGGTCACGCCGATCACGTGTGCGGGCGCCTCGCCTCCGAGTGCGCTCGGCGCGACCTCCGCGAGCAGCGCGGCCGCCTGCTCGCGGTCGGCGGCGGCGATGCTCTCCAGCAGGTTCAGCGCGGCGGGCGCCGCTGTCAGGTCTCGTGCGCGCAGGCGCGCGCCGATGTCGGCTCCGGCGGCGCTCACGCGGAGCCGTTGGCGGAGGTTCCGCCCGCGGCGAGCACGGATTCCTCGGCGCCGGCGCCCACCAGCGCCACGATGTCGCGCATGATGCGGGTGATGTCGAAGTCCTTGGGGGTGTAGACCGCCGCCACGCCCGCCTGGCGCAACGCGGCCACGTCCTGCTCGGGGATGATCCCTCCGACGACCACGGGGGCCTGGACGCCTGCGTCGCGCAGCGCGTCGATCACTGCCGGGATCAGCTCGCGGTGTGAGCCCGACAGGATCGACAGGCCGATCACGTGCACCCCCTCCTGCAGCGCCGAGGCGGCGATCTGGGCGGGCGTCAGGCGGATGCCCTCATAGACCACGTCCATGCCCGAGTCGCGCGCTCGCACGGCGATCTGCTCGGCGCCGTTGGAGTGGCCGTCCAGGCCGGGCTTGCCGACGAGGATCTTGGGCCTGCGCCCGAGCTTCTCCTGCAGGCGGGAGACCTCGCCGCGCAGCTCAGCCATGTCCCCGTCGGGCACCGTTGCTCTGGCCTCCCCGACACCGGTGGGCGCGCGATAGCTGCCGAACACCTCGCGCAGCGTGCTCGACCACTCTCCCGTGGTGGCGCCCGCGCGCGCGGCGGCGATCGTCGCCGTCATCAGGTTCTCCGAGGAGTGCTCGTCGCCGGCGACGGCGCCGAGCGCGCCGAGCGCGTCCTGCACGGCCGCCTGGTCGCGCTCGGAGCGCCACCGGCGCAGCGCCTGGATCTGCTCGGCTTCCAACGCCGGATCCACCACCAGGATGCCCCCCTCGGCGTCGGCGGTCAGGGGCGACTCCTCGGACTCCGTGTAGCGGTTCTGTCCCACCACGATCTGCTCGCCGGCCTCGATCCGACGGATGCGCTCGCGGTGGGAGTCCACGAGCGCGGCCTTCATGTAGGGAACGGCCTCCACGGCGCCGCCGTGCTCGGCGACGACCGACATCTCCGCGCGCGCGCCCGCCAGCAGGTCCTCGACCAGGCCTTCCATCACCTGGGAGCCCTCGAAGATGTCCGGGTACTCCAGGATGTCGGTCTCATAGGCGAGGATCTGCTGGATGCGCAGCGACCACTGTTGATCCCAGGGGCGGGGGAGGCCGAGCGCCTCGTTCCAGGCGGGCAGCTGGATCGCTCGCGCGCGCGCGTCGCGCCCAAGGGTTACGGCGAGTGCCTCGAGCACGATCCGCTGCACGTTGTTCTCCGGCTGCGCCTCGGTCAGCCCGAGCGAGTTGACCTGCACGCCGTAGCGGAAGCGCAGGTGGCGCTCCTCCTGCACGCCGTAGCGCTCGCGCCCCAGCTCCTCCCACAGGATCGACATGGCGCGCAGCTTGGCGTGCTCCTCGATGAAGCGCACGCCCGCGTTGACAAAGAAGGAGATGCGCCCGAAGACCTGTTCCATGCGCGCCTCGCCGCCCGGCATGCGGCCGATCCGCTCGCGCGCGGCGTCGAGCACGGCGATCGCGTTGCTGATCGCGTAGGCGATCTCCTGCACGGGCGTGGCGCCGGCCTCCTGCAGGTGGTAGGAGCAGATGTTGATCGGGTTCCACTTGGGGACGTGCTCGACCGTGTAGGCGATCATGTCGGCGATCAGGCGCATCGAGGGCGCGGGCGGGAAGGCGTAGGTGCCGCGTGCGAGGAACTCCTTGATGATGTCGTTCTGGGTGGTGCCCTGGAGCTGCTCCTGCCCGACGCCCTGCTCCTCCGCGGCGACGATGTAGAGCGCCAGCAGCCAGGCGGCGGTGGCGTTGATGGTCATCGAGGTGTTCATCTCCCCGAGCGGAATGCCGTCCATCAGCGCGGCCATGTCGCCGCGGTGGGAGATCGGCACGCCGACCTTGCCGACCTCGCCCCTGGCGAGCTCGTCGTCGGGGTCATAGCCGGTCTGCGTGGGCAGGTCGAAGGCGATCGACAGACCGGTCTGGCCCTTCTGCAGGTTGCGCCGGTAGAGCTCGTTGGAGGCCTTGGCCGTGGAGTGGCCCGCGTAGGTCCGCATCATCCAGGGCCGGTCGCGCTCGGGCAGGCGCGGAGAGTGATCGCCGCTCATGCACGCCATTGTACGGTCGGGCCGGGGGCTTTATCCTCCCGGCGATGGATCAGACAATTGAGATTCCGCGCATGGGCGAGCCCGGCAGTGGACTGGGGGGCTCCTGGCTGGTGATCGTGCGCAACGACGATCACAACACCTTCGAGCACGTGGCGCGCACGCTGGCGCGCTTCATCCCCGGCGTCACGCTCAATCGGGGCATGGAGATCGCCAACGTGATCCACAGCTCCGGCAGGGCGATCGTCTACAGCGGCCACCAGGAGACCGCCGAGCACTACTGGGAGCAGCTGAAGGGGGCCGGACTGACCATGGCCCCCCTAGGGCAGGGTTGACCTAGCTGATCTCGCCGGTGCGTGCGCCGTTTCCGTGGCCGTTGCCGTTCGTGACCGGCTCGCCGACGACGGCGCCTGAGGCGGACAGGTCCCACCAGCCGTAGAGCACCGGAACCTGATACCAGCTGGAGTGCGCCGCCCGGAAGTAGACCATCTCCGGCCCCTCCCAGAAGCGTTCCCAGTCGAGGTGCTCCTCGAAGCAGGCGAGCTGCTGGAAGCGGTAGCGATCGTCGCGCGCGCGGTAGACAGCGTAGGAGCTGGCGCCGTAGCGCAGCGCCGTGGCGGCCACCTCGCCGAGGTCCTTCTCGAACTCCTCCGCGCGGAAGCCTGTGGCATACCACGGCACGATCACGGTGCCCGCCATCAGGCACCGACCTCCGCATGAATGGCGCCGGGGCCCTCGGCGGTCTTGCCCTGGCCCTCGGAGGCCGCGCCCACGAGGATCGAGATCTTGCCGAGGTGCTTGTTTTCGAGCATCAGCTGGTGCGCCTCGGCGACGCCCTCGAAGCCGAGCGTGCGCCACAGCACCGGACGGATCTGGCCGCTCTCGATCAGCTCGTTGGCCTTCGTGCACTCATACGCGTTGGCGAAGTGCGAGCCGAGGATCTCCTTCTGCTTCATCCACAGGTAGCGCACGTCGAAGTCGAGGTTGAAGCCGGTGGTGCCCGCGCAGATGACCACCTTTCCGAACGGCTTGACCGTGAACACGGACGTCGGGAAGGTCGCCTGACCGACGTGCTCGAAGACGATGTCCGGCGCGTCGCCCAGGAGCTGCTTGACGCGCTTTGAGAATTCGCGGGCGACGCCGAAGCGGTCCTTCTCCTCTTCGGCGCTCTCCTTGCCCGTGCGCATCATGCCCGCGAAGTCGCCGCGGTCGATGAAGTCCACCGCGCCCAGGCGCTTGACCAGCTCGCCCTTCTCCGTCGATGAGACCACGCCCACGCTGTGGGCGCCGGCGGCGGCGCACAGCTGAGTGGCGAACACGCCCAGGCCGCCGGCGGCACCCCAGATCAGGACCTTGCTGCCGGCCTGGAGCTTGCAGCGGGTCATCAGCATGCGGTAGGCGGTGAAGTAGACCAGGCCATAGGAGGCGGACTCCTCCCAGGTCAGCGCCGCCGGCTTGGGCAGCAACTGCTGGGCCTGCACTTTGGTGAACTGGGCGAAGGAGCCCCAGGTGGTCTCATAGCCCCAGATCTTCTGCGAGGGTGCGGCCATCGGGTCCAGGCCGTGAACCTCTGGGTCCTCGTAGGAGGCCTGGTTGCAGTGCGCGACCACCTCGTCGCCGGGCTTCCAGCGGGTCACGCCCGCGCCGACCTTCCAGACGATCCCCGAGGCGTCCGAGCCGCCGATGTGGTGGCCGAACTCCGGGTGGTCGCCGTAGCGCATCACCGACACCGGCTTGCCCAGCGCGGCCCAAACGTTGTTGTAGTTGACGCCCGCCGCCATCACCCGCACGATCACCTCGAAGGCGCCGGGCTCTGGCACCTCGATCTCCTCGAGCTGGAAGGCGTCCTTCGGTTCGCCGAAGCGCTCCTCGCGGATGACCCAGGCGGCCATCGTCTTGGGCAGCTCGCCCGGCTCGACGTCAACGGAAGAGACTTGTTGGAGATCGATTGCCACGTGCTCTGGAACCTCGTCTGTCGGGATCAGGGAAAGGGATCCCAATCCTACCCGGGGGTGGCTCAGGAGGTCTGGCGGCGCTCTGCTCGCCAGAGGAG
>DAINPC010000067.1:7697-9933 GCA_036743695.1 Solirubrobacteraceae bacterium
GCCAGCAGCGCTCCCAGCAGCGCCACGGCGGAGCCGAGGCGCAGCCCGTACTGCAGCGCGTAGACGAAGGCCCTCTGGCTTGCCTCGACGATCTGCACGGGCACGCCGTGCAGGACCCCGCCCGAGCCCAGGCCGCCGGCCAGCCGGGCGCGCGCGGCGTCCGGCAGCGTGGGCAGGAGCTGGTCGATCCTGGAGCGTCCGAGCGTGGCGACCATGGCGCCGAGCACCGCCACCCCGAAGGTCCCGCCGACCATGCGGTTCATGGACAGGATCCCCGACGCCACGCCCGCCTTGGTCTGCGTCACGGAGTTCATCGCGGCCATGCTCATCGGCGACATCACGAAGGCCATGCCCACGCCCATCAGCACGAAGCCCGGCAGCAGCGTGCCGTAGCCGCTCGAGACGGTCAGCTGGGACTGCCAGAAGAGCGCGCCGGAGACGCACAGCAGGCCGAAGGTCATCAGCGGGCGGGGGCCCACACGATCGGCAAGGCGCCCGGCGATCGGCGCGATCAGCGCGATCATCAGGGTCGAGGGCAGGAAGCGCACGCCCGCCTGCAGCGGCGTGAAGTGGCGGACGTTCTGCATGTAGAGGGCCATGAAGAAGAACATCGCGAGCATCGCGAAGCTGACGATGAAGGCCACGATGTTCGCCCCCAGGAAGGTGCGCGAGCGGAAGAAGCTGAAGTCGACCATCGGCGCCGACTGGCGGTGCTCGACGGCCGCGAAGCCGGCCAGCCCGACGACGGCCACCGCGAGCAGCGACAGCTCGCGCGCCGAGCCCCAGTGCCAGGCGTTGCCCTCGACCAGGGCGAGCACCAGCGCCGCCAGGCCGATCGTCAGGCTCAGCACGCCAGGTACATCGACCCGCTGCGCGGCGGTCTCATCGCGCGACTCGCGGACCGCGAACAGCGCCACCAGCACGGCGCCCACGGCCACGGGCAGGTTGAGGAAGAAGATCGACTGCCAGCTGACGCTCTGCACGAGCAGGCCGCCGAGCACCGGCCCGATGGCGAGCGCCATCGCGGAGACGCCCGCCCAGGTGCCGATCGCCTTGCCGCGCTCCGCCGGCGGGAAGGCGTTGGTGATGATCGAGAGGGTGGCGGGCATCATCAGCGCCGAGCCCACGCCCTGCACGGCGCGCCAGGCGACCAGCCAGGTGTCGCTCGGCGAGAAGCCGATCGCGGCGCTGGAGCACGCGAACACGATCACGCCCGCGATGAAGATCCTGCGCCGTCCGAACAGGTCGCCGAGGCGTCCGCCCGTCACCAGCAGCACGGCGAAGGACAGCGTGTAGGCGTTCACCGTCCACTCCAGCGACGCCGTGGACGCGTGCAGGCCACGCTGGATCGACGGCAGCGCCACGTTGACCACGGTGTTGTCCAGCATGATCATGAACAGCGCGAAGCACATCGCGCCGAGCGCCCACCAGCGGCGGTTGTCCTCGTTCATCTGCAGCGAGCGGATTCTCTCGGTCATCCGGCTGCTCCCTTCTCAGTCGGTCTGTAGGCGGCGATGTCCGCGCGGCGCTCCAGGATCAGGCTGAGCGCGTGCTCCAGTGCGCCCGCCTCCTCGTCTCCCAGCGAGCCCATCAGCTCTGCCAGGGCCGACAGGCGGGCTTCGTTGAGCGCCCTCGGCACCTCGCGCCCGTGGTCTGTGAGGCGGACGCGCTTCATGCGGCGATCCTCGGCGTCCTCCTGGCGCCCCACCAGGCCCCGCTCGAACAGGCCGTCCACGGCGCGGCTCATCGCCGGTAGAGACACGCCGAGCGTTTCCGCCAGCGCCTTGACCGAGCGCCCTTCGTCGGTCTCCAGGGCGCACAGGGCCTTGATCTGCGTGAACGACAGTTCCAGCTCGGCGATCGCGTTGAACGTGCCCACGTTGGCAGTTCGCAGCAGGTAGGCGGCCAGCGCGTACATGTCGCGGGTGAGCGCACTGCGGTCGGTGGCGGTCTCTGCCGCAATTGCTTGCATGAGCGCAACCATATGTCCAGCGCAATGGTTGCGAGTGTGTCATGCATCACACAGGCCATCGCGCTAGGCTCCGATGCCCAGTGCCCGAGTCAGAGCCGCCCGACGAGTCCGAGGAGAGCCCCGCCGAGCAGGGCCCGAACATCATGATGCCGCCGGAGGAGTTTCCCGGCAAATGGGCCAATGCGGCGGCGATCGCCCGCACGCCGCATGAGTTCACGCTCGACTTCATGCGCATCGGGCCACAGGGGCAGCAGGGCATGGTGG
>DAINPC010000068.1:0-9862 GCA_036743695.1 Solirubrobacteraceae bacterium
CTGCAACCTCGCCACGCTGAACCTGCTCGCCTTCCTGCGCGAGGATAGGACCTTCGATGTGGAGGGCTTCGCCGACGCCGTCGAGCTGCTGGTGCTCGCCCAGGATGCGATCGTGGACGGCTCGGCCTACCCGACCGAACGCATCGAGCAGAGCGTGCGGCGCCTTCGCCCGATCGGCGTCGGCTATGCCAACCTCGCCGCCCTGCTGCTGACGCTCGGGATCGCCTACGACTCCCAGGAGGGACGCGCGTGGGCGGCGGCGATCACAGCGCTGATGACCGGCGCCGCCTACCGGCGCTCTGCCGAGCTCGCCAGGGTGCTCGGCCCGTTCGAGGAGCTCGAGCGCAATCGCGAGCCCATGTTGGAGGTCCTCGCGCGCCACCGCGACGCCGCCGATAGGATCGGACCCGAGGCGCCCGCTGAGATCCTCGCGGCCGCCCACCAGGCCTGGGAGCAAGCCCTCTCCGAAGGCGCCGCGCACGGACTGCGCAACGCGCAGACGACGCTCATTCCGCCGACGGGCACGGTCAGCCTGATGCTCGACTGCGAGAGCACCGGCATCGAGCCCTACTACGCGCTCGCCGGGCGCAAGCGCTTCGCCGATGGCGGCGAGATGCACTTCGCAAGCCGTGCGATCGCCGACGGACTCCTCAAGCTCGGCTACTCAACTCACGCGCTCGAGGAGCTCGGCGAGTACGCCATCGACCACGGGCACCTCACAGGAGCCCCCGCGCTGCGAGGGGGCGATGCCGCCGTCGTGCAGACTGCAAGCGGACCGGACCCCGTCCCGGTCAGCGGGCACCTGGGCATGGTCGCCGCGGTGCAGCCGCTGCTCAGCGGCGGCGTATCTAAGACGCTCAATCTCCCCGCTGAGACGACCCCGGAGACGATCGAGTCGGTCTTCCTCGACGCCTGGAGGAAGGGACTGAAGTCGGTCGCGGTCTACCGCCAGGGATCGAAGATCGTCCAGCCGCTACACGCAACAGAGGACCGATAGCTCAGGGCGCCGGCTGCCGGCGAGGGATGGCGGAAAGCCGCCACTCGAAACCGTGGTTTACCCGAATGACACAGCCCTCCGCCGAGCGTAGCGTCTGGCACAAGATGCGTACGCCGGTCAGGTCAGAGTCAGAGCTGGAGCGTGCACGAGCGCAACTGCGGGGATCGCTGGCGTGGGCAAGCGAGCAGGGCATCGTGGCCCGCGGCGGGCTCGGCGATCCAAGCACGACTAGCGCCATCGAGGGGGAAGCGCAATGACGAGTGAAGGAGCATGGGGCGCAATTGAGACAACCCGCGTCGACGCGATCACAGGGTTCCTGGACGGCGCGGGGATTCGGTACGAGCTGGTGGAGCACGAGCAGGTCATGAGTGCTGCGGCCGAGGCTCGCGTCGCGCATGTACCGCCGGATCAGGTCGCAAAGACGGTCGTATTGCACGACGGCAGCGTCTATGTGATCGCGGCGATATCGGCCGCCGACCGGCTCGACCTGAGCAAGCTGCGGGACCTGCTCGGCGCCACGGGACAGCTACGGCTGGCGAGCGAGGATGAGATCGCGCGCGATTTCCCTTTGCTGGAGGTGGGCGCGGTCCCGCCGTTCGGCCCGATGCTCCCGGCGGCCGAGGTCATCGACAGTGCGCTGGTTGAGCACGAGCGGATCCTGTGCCCCGCCGGCGACCATCGCCACTCGGTGCTGCTCGATCCGCGCGACATCGTGCGCATCACCGCCGCGAAGACCGCGGACATCAGCGAGGAGTGACACGTGCGGCGGATCGGCCGGGACGCCCGAGCCTCGTTGAGGGGAATGGAGTCGTAACCGCCCCGCTGACTCTCCCGACGGCGAGCGATACGAGCGCCAGGCGACGCGCGGCTGCAGGAGAGGACGGAGGGTGAGCGCACCGATCATCTTCGCCCTGCCGGATCATGGCCCGCTGCTGGCGCGCGAGTTGAGCGAGAGCTCTCTAGCTGCTCTGGGGAGCTGCAGTTTCAGCCGATTCGCCAACGGAGAGCTGTGCGTGCGCGTCGCGGACCCGGTCAGAGGTCGCCTGTGTGCGGTGCTTGGCTCGCTGGCGCCTCCCCATGAGCAGATGCTGTCGGTGTTGCTGCTGGCCCACACCCTCAAGCGTGAAGGCGCGCGGCGAGTGGTCGCGCTCCTCGCCTACCTGGGCTACGCCCGCCAGGACCGTGCCGATCCCGGCCAGAGTCTGGGCGCCGCCTGGGCGGGCGAGCTCCTGCGCGCGGCAGGCGTCGATCGGGTGCTCACGATCGACGTGCACAGCCGCCGGGCGGGGGCGTGCTTTCCCATGCCGGTCGACTCGCTGTCCCCCGCATCGCTGTTCGCCGACGTGCTCGTGCGGCGTGGCCTGACGGATGTCAGCGTTGTGGCACCAGACGAAGGCGCGCTCGAGAGGTGTGAGGCGGTCATCCGCGCGGCGGGCATCCGCACGCCGCTGGCCCACCTGCGCAAGCGGCGTGACGCAGATGGTGTGACGCACAGCTCGCTCGCTGGCACGATCACGCCGCGGGTCGCGATCGTGGACGACATCCTCGACACCGGCGCCACCCTTGTGTCGGCGTGCGCCGAGCTTCAACGTGCCGGAGCGCGGGAGATCATCGTGTTCGCCACCCACGGGCTGTTCACGGGCCGGCGCTGGTGCGAGCTGTCGGCGCTCGGAGTGCAGCGCATCTACACCACCGACAGCGTCCCCGCAGCACGGGAGCGCGGCGGGGAGATCGTCGAGGTGCTCCCGATCGGAAGGCTCATCCTCGAGGCGTTCACGGCGATCGCGAACGAGCAGCCCGAACGAGCTGTCACGGCGGCGGGGTAGGCGCGAGCGGGAGGCCCGACTGGCGAGCGTGGGGTGCACGCGCCTGCTGGGGTGCGCCCGAGCCACGGCCCTTGGACGCGATGCACTTGCCCTGTAGGGCCTCCGAGGCGCGTTGGCCGCTCGCGACCGCGCGCAACGTGCGGCCAATCCCGGACGCGGTCGCGCAGTTTGCCGCGATGGATGGCGCGACGCCGCCGATCAGGATTCGGAGTGAGAGCGTGAGTGTTCCGTGAGGAACGACCGCCAAACCGGCCGGCGGCGTCAAGCCGCAATGCCGACGGCACTCACGCTCTCTTCATCGTGTCCGCTGTCGGCTGAGCACCACGTGTAGAGCCTCGCAGCGGAGCCTGCCGTCCGTGGACGCCCTGGCGCCGCGGTGCGGGATTGTGCGGATGCCGTCGCGGCTCAACCCCGACGCGAGGGTCGACGGCGGCACGTAGGATCGATCGCGCCTTCCCGGCTCACCGCAGGAAGCCCTCCCGGGGGCCGCTCCTACCCAGGCAGAGGCGACGTGCGCTTTGACCCCCCAGTTGCGCCTCAACTCACGCTAGACAGCAGCCCTCGTGGCCGACCGCGACGACATCGACTTCACCTATTCGCTGACCGATCGTGTCTTCCGGCTCAGCCTGGGTGAGCTCGCCGACTTCAGCGGGGCGAAGTACGACGGCGACTATTCGCTGAGCCTCGAGCAGGCCCAGCGGCGCAAGCACGAGTACGTGGCCGAGCAGATCGGGATCGGACCGGGCCGGCGCGTGCTCGACCTAGGCTGCGGCTGGGGCCCGCTCCTCGACTTCATTCGCGGCCGCGGCGGCGTGGGGGTCGGCGTCACGCTGTCCTCCGCCCAGCTGGCTGCATGTCGGCGTCACGGCCTCGATGTCCACCTCGCGGATGCGCGCGAGATCACGCGCGAGCGCTTCGGCCCCTTCGACGCCGTCGCGAGCCTGGGTGCCTTCGAGCACTTCTGCTCACCGGAGGACTATCGCGCCGGCCGCCAGGAGGCGAGCTACCGGGAGATCTTCGATCGCATAGCGAGCCTGCTGCCGAACGGCGGCCGGCTGTATCTGCAGACGATGGTCTTCGGACGCAACATGATCCCCGCAGAGCACGGCATCGCGGCGCTGGGCACATTGCCTCCGAAGCACTCCGACGCCTGGTATCTCGCCCTCATGGGGCGGCAGTTCCCCGGGTCCTGGCTCCCGTTCGGTCAGGAGCAGGTCATCCGCTGCGCCGAGCCGCACTTTCACCTCGTCTCGAGCGAGAGCGGACGCCTCGACTACATCGAGACGATCAACCAATGGAACGCCCGGATCGGGGCGCGCAGTCTGCGGAAGTCGCTGCTCGAGCTCCAGCTCGTTCCCCGCTGGCTCACGAGCGCCGACTTCCGGCTTGCGTTCACCTCGGGTGTGAGCGCCAACAAGGTCTGTTTCGAACGCGAGCTCCTCGACCACTACCGCCTGGTATTCCAAAAGCAGCCATGAGCGTCTCGATCCTCGACGTGCCCGGCAGGGCCAAGTCGAGCGCGAGCACTCCTCGCGCTGCGTCCAGCTCGCGTATCAGCGAGTCAAGGTCCTGCGCCTCGGCGATCACTCGAGGCTTCTAGGCCGAGTCCGGCGTGCGGCTGGTTGGCGCGTTGTCGTGATCGCGTAGATAGCCGTGCTGCTGGAGCTCGTGGATGGCCTCCTGCTGGTGGGCGGTGAGCATCTGCAGCCGGGCGCTGAGAGCTCGCAGCTCGGCGTCGGCGGCACGCTTCCGCCGCTGGACGGCCATCAGCTGTCGATTGTCGATGTCGCGCCGCCGTGCGGTTCGAACGTCGGCGCTCACCTCCGCGCCAGCGCCCGCCGCGGGCCGTTCGCTGCAGCCCAGCGCGACCGGTGCGCGGATCACCAACCCCGCTGGGTGGCTCGGCAGCGTTTGGTGGACCGATGGGTCCCACGCGGCGATCCGTTGCGCCAGCATCTGCCCTACCGCTCGCCCCGGGGGCCACCACAGGCAGCGCGTGGAAGGCTCGCGGGTCCCGATTGGGTTCTCGGCCAGCCATTGGTCGCGTTGCCCGGTGAGGAGCATGCCGGTGAGCTCGGGCGGGCGGGACGACCTCGTCGAGCCGGCCCCGGCCTTCCCGGTGCACGCGGCCGCGATCGCGGCGATTGCCGCGTCGGCTTGTCGAGCGGAGAGCGCGCTGTGCTCGAGCGCGGCGGCGATGCATCCGCCCGCGGCCCACACACGTTCGCTGCCGCAGACCTTCAGTGCCTCGTCGACCTCGATGAACCCGACCGCGTCGGTCGCGATCCCGGCGATGAACGGGCCGACGACGCGCGGTAGCGAGATCAAGCGATCGAACTCGGCGGCGGAGCCGGCGCCGAGGCGCACGCGGGCCGGATCGCTCGGCTCGCCGATCAGTGCGTCGGCCTCATCCGCTGGCTCCTCGGGCACTAGGATCACCTCTGCGCGCTCCGGTGTCTTGGCGTTGCGCTCGGGCTCGTCGATCACCTCGACGCCGGTGACCACCTCCACCCCGGCAGCGTCAAGCTGTTGAGCGACCGCGTCCGTCGCCTCGGGCCCGAGCGCAGCCAAGGGGTGTTCCTCGGCTGTGAGAAGCGCGACTCGTGCGTTGGTCCCGGTAGCCGTCCATGCCAGGATCAGGGCGAGCTCGTAGGCTGGTATGGGCCAGCGCGCCCCGCGGGGAACGGCCACGGCGACGCTTCGGACCTCGCCGGCGGCGATCCCCAGGATGATCTGATCAAGGAAGCCGGGATCGGCACCGCGCTCCCACACATATCCTTGGCGCAGCGCCCGCGTGGATCGCTCCCCCGGGGCGAGCAGCAAGAAGTCGAAGCCGACCGTGTCGCCGTCGCGGGTGAGCACGGTGCGCTCCGTTTCATCGACAACGTCCGCCCGGTCCGCCACCCACGTGGCTCCGGCTTGGGCGACCAGGTCGGCGATTGCGAGCCCGCGCTCCCGGGCGGGGCGGAACAGCGAACTGTGGCTCATCGGCCGGTAGCGAAACGCGGGCTCCGGCGCGATCAATCGCAGCTCGGCGCTCGCGCCGAGCTGCTCTCGCGCTGAGAGAAGGCCCTCCAGCCCCGCGGTGCCAGCCCCCACGACACACACAACCGGCCTAGGCACGCGCGCCGTCTCCCGTCACGCCCGCTGGTGACGCAGCCACTCGCAGTGGCCAGTCGGGCTCGTATCCGAATATGTCTGTGAGAGAAGCGGAGCCGTAGCGCTCGGAGACGACCTCTATGTGCTCGGATGTGACGAGCGCTGGGTGCGGCACCCCGCAGGAGCGCGCGAGGGCCAGAAGCTCCGCGCGAAACGCGACGATGTAGTTGGCTGCACGGCTCGACTTGAGGTCGGGGTCCAGCCCGTGCATCAGCCAGCGCGACTGTGTCGCGACGCCGGTCGGGCAGCGTCCTGTGTGGCAGCGTTGGGCCTGGATGCAGCCGATTGCGAGCATCGCCTCGCGGCCGACGTTGACGAGATCGCAGCCCAGAGCGAACGCAAACAACGCGGAGTCCGGGAACCCGAGGCGGCCGGAGCCAATGAACACGACGTCCTCGGCCAGCCCGGCGCGTGCGAAGGTCCTGTAGACGCGCGCGAAGCCCAGCTTGAACGGCAGTGCGACGTGGTCGGCGAATGAGAGTGGCGCGGCACCTGTCCCGCCCTCGCCGCCGTCGACGGCGACGAAGTCGGGTCCGCCGCCGGTGAGGGCCATGCGCTCGGCGAGCGTCTCCCAGAAGCCGCTCTCGCCGACCGCCGACTTGATGCCCACGGGAAGGCCGGTGTCCTGCGCGATCAGCTCGATGAACTCGATGAGTCCGTCGACGTCTGAGAATGCCGAGTGCGCGGGCGGGCTGATGCAGTCCTCACCGGCGGGCACGCAGCAAATCGCGGCAATCTCGGAAGTGACCTTGACGCCCGGTAGCAGTCCCCCGAGTCCCGGCTTCGCGCCCTGTGACAGCTTGACCTCAATCGCGCGCACCGGCGCCTGATCCACTCGCTCGCGCAGGCGCTCGAGGCTGAAGCGGCCGTGCTCATCGCGGCAGCCGAAGTAGCCCGTGCCGATCTGGAAGACCAGCTCGCCGCCGCTGCAATGGGCGGCGGCGAGGCCGCCCTCACCCGTGTTTTGCAGGCACTCAGCGAGCTTCGCGCCGCGGTTGAGCGCCTCCACCGCAGCGGGCGAGAGCGCACCGTAGCTCATGCCTGACAGGTTCACGACCGATCCCGGGCGGAAGGCATGGGGTCTGCGATGGGCGCCGCCCAGCACCTTGGCGGCCGGAACGCTGTAGAGCGGTGCGCCAGTTGGCTCCCCAGCGACGGGCGCGGGCGCGGGGAATGGTGAGTGCTTGATGATCAGCAGGCTCTCGACAGCCTCCATCTCGTCGTCGGTTCCGAAGCCGAACACGTTCGGCTTGCCTTCCGAGGACGCCTCGATCCAGCGCCTCTGATCGCGCGAGAAGGGGCGCTCCTCGTTGTTGGAGGTCACGATGTACTGACGCAGCTCAGGTCCGAAGGCCTCAAGCGCATACCGAAAGTGCCCCACGACCGGGAAGTTGCGCAGGATCGCGCGCCGACGCTGGAGCAGGTCGTAGCCTACGACGCCGGCGAACGCCACTGCGGCTGTCGCACGGAGATGGGAATTACGCAGAACGGCCACGGTCCCTCGACAGCCTCTCACGTTTGGAGAGCGGGCGGCCGTGGTAAAGCACGGTGCGAACGGGCGGCCTTTCACCGATGGCCGGGGGGCGGGGGATGGTTGACTCGGGTGATGGAGGATTCCGAGCACGGGCCCGCTGTCTGCGTCTTGGCTGCTGCGCAACGTTCGCTACGGAGGAGACATTCGCCGCGAGCCCTCGCAACGCTGGTTGGTGCCGCCTGGATCCTCGCCGGGTGCGGCGGCACGACCAAGACGGTGATCGTCCAGGGTCCGCCCGCACCGGGAGCGTCCGGCGGCGCAGGCGGCCAGACGAGCACCCCCACCTCCTCGACCGCGACGACCGCCAAGACGCCGAGCGAAGCTCCCACCAGCATCGTGCACCGCGAAGCGTTCCTCAGCCCGACCGGCAACATCGGCTGCATGATCGTCGCCGGCACCAGCGCCCGCTGCGACATCGTCAAGCGCAACTGGTCGCCGCCGCCGCGTCCGTCGAGCTGTCCGAACGTCGTCGACTTCGGCCAGGGCCTCGAGGTCGGCAACGGCGCCGCGCGCCTCGTGTGCGCGGGCGACACCGCCCGTGACCCCTCCAGCGGCAAGCTCCGCTACGGCACCGCCTCGCAGGTCGGCGCCTTCACCTGTGTCAGCCGCGTCACCGACATGACATGCACCGACAGCTCGACCGGCCACGGCTTCACGATCAGCGTGCAGGGCTATCGGCTGTTCTGATCTGGCTCTCGCGCGCGGCGATCGCCGTGGATGCCGCCTTCGACGTGCCTGGATTAGAAGATGCGCCAGCGTGGCGTCCCAGCTCCAGCGGTAGGTGCAAGCGCCGGCGGCGCTTGGCGACTATACCTGCGGTGTGAGGACGTGTCGGACCAGCAAAGCCAAGGGTGTCGGCGTACCGTGTCGTGGGCGCGCGCGGTGCAAGACGCTGCTGGCCGTCGGCGGTCTGGCCACGCTCGCCGCCGCGCTGTGGTGGCGCGAGCATCCCTCGGCCTGCCCTTACGGTCAGCGCTTCTGGGTGCAGGCGCCACATCCGCTGATCACGCGCAAGCGGCTGGCGCGGATCCTTGAGCTGCGGTCCGGCGAGCGCGTGCTCGAGGTCGGGCCGGGGGCGGGCTATTACACGCTGGAGGTTGCCCGGCTGATCAGACCTGGTGGGCGCCTGGATGTTCTGGACGTCCAACAGGAGATGGTCGATCACTCGCTGCGCCAGGCGGCGCAGCGAGGGTTGGACAACGTCGAGGGGACTCGGGGAGATGTGCGCTCGATGCCCTATGGGGACGCGACGTTCGATGCCGCCTACCTCGTGACCGTGCTGGGTGAGATCCCCGATCAGCCAAGCGCGCTGCGCGAGCTGCGGCGTGTGCTCAAGCCGGGCGGGCGGCTGGTGGTAGGCGAGTTGTTCGGCGACCCGCACATGGTCACCTTCGGCAAGCTGCGCGAGCGCGCCGGCGTGGCTGGCTTTCGCTTCGAGCGGCGCGTGGGCGGGCCGCTCGGGTACTTCGCGCGCTTCGCTGCCTGAGCCCGGTTGGACATCACCTGCACGCTCGAGCAGGTGGTCCACTCCAACGCGATGAAGCCCCAACCCCTACCGAAGGCCGAGCTGGATCATCCGGTAGCTGCGGTTTCGCTCGTAGACGGAGCTTCGCTGTAGCAGAGCGCGTAGCCGTTGACATAGATGTAGATGCCTTCGCTCCCGCCGCCCGTTCTCTTCGAGTTCATCGACCAAGACTGGCCCGGTACGAGGCTGGCTTCGAGAGTGCCTAGCGTGTTGAACGCTGCTGTCGCGCTCATGGGATCAAGGGTCTGCTGGACGATCGTGATCGATCCGGTGTTGGCGGCGTCCGGGCCTTCAAGCTCGCCTGGGAGGGCCGGCACAAATTCGAAGTGCGCGCTGCGGCAGGCGTTGTCGGTCAAGGTGACGGCTGGGTTGCCCACGCCTGCGACCCCGCCAAATGCGTACTGGAAGCTTCCGAGCGGAAGGCCGGGCAGCTGCGCGGAGCCGGTCCTTGGATGAGGTAGCCGATCGCTCGCTCAGGACCAGGTCGCTAGCGATCATATTCGACCACGATCACCCTGGACGCTCCTCGCGTCGTCGGCCTGTCGAGCAGCCGCAAGATGCCGCCCTGTTGGGCTCCGACCACCGACGGGCCGGTGCGTGCCCGGGGCCGTCGGCGTTTACCCGGCGCGAGAATCGGGTCCACCGGGTGATCTGGAATCAGGCGGCGATGCGTTGTTGTTGGTGTTGGCTCTCGTATTCGGTTGGGGTTTGTGGACAGCCGAATCTGGGTAGTGAAGCCCGGTCTGGGAAAGCCGCGGCTGGAGGAGTGAGCCAGGCCGGTTTTGACGGGGGCCCTGTTCCGTGGTTTCGTCCGCGGGAGA